>JAFTGA010000025.1 GCA_017458145.1 Bacteroidales bacterium
GGTAGATATTTTTTTGAAAACCGCAAAACCTGTCCTGAATTATTTCCAGGGCAGGTTTTTGATTTTTGTACCCGGCCTCCGGGACCGGACAAAATAACGGACGTTAAAATGTCCGGTCCTGCAGGCAGGGACCCCAAAAAACAGACCGCAAGGTGAACAAAACAATATCTCTGGTGTTCGTGAGAAGCGCCGTCCGGCGCTGGCTGCCGCTGCTGTTGATAGCATCGGCAGCCTTCTCGCGGCCGCTTCAGGCCCAGCCGCTGCCCGGGCCGGAAGTCCGCCCGGACACGCTGGAGATCCGCTTCAAGCTGGACAGCACGCGGGTGGACCTGGACTTCGCGGGCAACGGACAGCGTCTGGACGAGTTCCTTCGCAATTTCAACACACGCTATGCGGGCCGGAACCCGCTGGGGATCCAGCTGGACATTTACGCGGGGGCGTCGCCGGAAGGCCCGGCGAACCACAACCGCTGGCTGGGCGGGGAGCGCGGCGCGTCGATCGCACGCGCGTTGCGCGAGCGCCTGGGCGGGCGCGTGGGTACCGTTAACATCATCAACCTGGAAGCCCGCTGGAAGGACTTCTACGATGCGGTGTCGTCGAGCGGCGAGCCGTGGCGCGACGAGGTGCTGTCGATCATCCGGCGCCCGGCTTCGAAGGACGGCAACGCGCTGGACGCGCGGGAGCTGGCGCTGCGTCGCCTGCAGGGCGGAAAGGTGTGGCCGGTGCTGCTGCGGGACTACCTGGCCCCGCTGCGGAGCGGCGGGACGGCGGTGCTGAGCTGGCATCCGGAGCGGGACACGGTGGTGATCCGCGAGACGGTGAGCACGCGTGACACGGTGGTGGTGATCCACGAGAGCGTGTGCCCGCCGGTGGACGAAGGTCCTAAAGTCGCGGCAACTTGCCGATCAGACTCCAGCCTGGGCATTGAAAACCAATCTGCTGATGTGGGGCGTGGTGGCGCCCAATCTGGAAGTTGAGATCCCGCTGGGATGCAGCAACCGCTGGAGTCTGGAGCTTGAATACTTCGGCCCGTGGTTCATCTGGGAGCGGAATGCCCGTGCCTCCCAGTTCCAGAACCTGGGCCTCGAACTGCGTTACTGGCTCGGCAACCGTACCTATCACCGCTGGCTGGACGGCTGGCAAATCGGCTTCGCCGCTGCCATAGGCTACTACGACTGGGAGTGGACCCGCCACGAGGGCTATCAGGGAGAGCACCTGAACACCTATGTCAATGTGGGATACCAATACCGCTTTGGCGAACACTGGGCGCTGGATCTCGGCCTGGGCCTGGGAGCCGTGTTCACGAAGTACCGCCACTACTACGGCGGCTCGGTCTATCCGGAGAATCACCTCGAGGAGTGGGACCAGCACCTGATCTGGCACGACACGGGCAGCCTGATCTGGCCGGGCGGGGCGCATGCCAACATCTCCCTGGTCTATATGTTCAACAACTGGCCGTTCTGTTCCAACAAGAAAAAGACGAAATGAGAGGCATCAGATACATAGTCCTGTCCGCTGCGCTGCTACTGTCCCTGTCGGGCTGCAGGCGGATGCTGTGGGTCTACACCGACGAGTATCGCCAGGTGGAACTGCTGACCGACTGGTCGCTGTGCGAAGAGCGCCCCGGAGGCATGACGGCGTGGTTCATGGCGGACGACCGGAGCGGGACGAGCCGCCGGCTTACCACGGCGGAAGTGGACCGGACGATGCTGAACCTGCCCCGCGGCAAGTTCACGGGAGTCGTGGTCGACTGGTCGCCGGACGAATATGGCGGACAGGAGTTCGTCGGGATGAGCGTCCCGGACGAAGCGCTGGTCCGGGTGCGGGAAGCCGATCCTCAGCCTGCCGCCGACGAAGACCTCTATGGCGCCAAGTCCGTTCCTGTCGGGATGGGCGTGCGCAGGATGGCCGGCTCCGACCGCTACATCGTCTCGTCAGTTCCGGAGCCGATGTGCGCCGACACGCTGAAAAACGTGCGGATCGTCACCGGCGCGGAAGGGGACCTGATCCCCTGGACCCAGAAGGACACCTACGGACAGACCTTGATCCTGCAGACCCTGGAGAGCCAGCCCCGGCCCATCACCTGGCGCCTGCGGATCCTGGTTTACGTGCGCGGGATCAACTATATGAAGAGTGTGCGTGGCAGCATCGCGGGCCTGTCGGAAGGCAACCGGCTCGCGGAACTACGCCACAGCGAGGACCCCTGCCTGCACGCCCTGAATCAGTGGGAGACGCGCAACGCGATGTCGGAGGTCGGCACGATTGCGACCACGATTTATACCTTCGGCCTGCCCGAGGATGCCGGCACCAAAGCCTCCGAGGCCCTTCCGGCCCTGCGTATGAACCTGCAGTTCCTGCTGCGGGACAACAAGACGGTGCTGAACTACCACTACGACCTGGGCTCGGACGTGGTGACGATCTATGAGGACCAGATGGTAGTGCGGATCGACATCCCGATCGACTACCCGTGCCCGGATCTTCCCTATGTGGACGGCGACGGCGAAGCCGGTTTCGATGCCGTGGTCACGCCCTGGGAAGACGGCGGCAATGCTGATATAAGATTCTAAGCGAGATGAAGATAAGAAGATATCATCCAATCGTCCTGTTGGCGGCTGCGGCACTGGGCTCCGGCTGCGCTCGGATGACGGCCCTGCAGGAGCCGGAACCGGTGGCGATCGCCTTTTCCGTCAGCGCGGGGGATTACCTGGCGACCCGGGCGGAAGGGGAGATCCCGACGGACGAGGTGCTCCGTGCGGGCAGCGGCTTCGGCGTCTTCGCCTGCTACACCGGAGCGCACAAATACAGCGAGAGCAGCGTGTCTCCCGACTTTATGTACAATCAGAAGGTCACCTACAACCCCGGCATCCCCGCCTGGGAATACAGCCCGGTCAAATACTGGCCCAACGGCGAAGGAGAGCCTGTCGGCGAGACTGGCGAGAATCCGCACTATGTGAGTTTCTTTGCCTATGCGCCCTATAGCGACGGCACCTCGCA
>JAFTGA010000038.1 GCA_017458145.1 Bacteroidales bacterium
ATGTTCTCCATGATGAACTACTATCTGCCGCTGAAGGGCATTGCTTCCATGCACTGCTCCGCCAACACCGATATGAACGGTGAGAACACCGCCATCTTCTTCGGTCTGTCCGGCACCGGCAAGACCACCCTCTCCACCGATCCGAAGCGTCTGCTCATCGGCGACGACGAGCACGGCTGGGACGACGAGGGCGTCTTCAACTTCGAAGGCGGCTGCTACGCCAAGGTCATCAAGCTCGACAAGGAGTCCGAGCCCGACATCTACAACGCCATCCGCCGCGACGCCCTCCTCGAGAACGTCACCGTGGACGCCGAGGGCAAGATCGACTTCAACGACAAGAGCGTGACCGAGAACACCCGCGTCTCCTACCCGATCTACCACATCAACAAGATCGTCCGCCCGGTGTCCCAGGGTCCTGCCGCCAAGCAGGTCATCTTCCTGTCCGCCGACGCCTTCGGTGTGCTCCCTCCCGTCTCCATCCTGACCCCGGAGCAGACCAAGTACTACTTCCTGAGCGGCTTCACCGCCAAGCTCGCCGGCACGGAGCGCGGTATCACCGAGCCTACTCCGACCTTCTCCGCCTGCTTCGGCCAGGCCTTCCTGGAGCTCCACCCGACCAAGTACGCCGAGGAGCTCGTGAAGCGCATGGAGCAGAGCGGCGCCAAGGCCTATCTGGTGAACACCGGCTGGAACGGCACCGGCAAGCGCATCTCCATCCGCGACACCCGCGGCATCATTGATGCCATCCTCGACGGCAGCATCGACAAGGCCCCGACCAAGAAGATCCCTTACTTCAACTTCGAAGTCCCGACGGAGCTCAAGGGCGTCGACACCGGCATCCTCGATCCCCGCGACACCTACGCCGATCCGAAGGTGTGGGAGGAGAAGGCCCAGGATCTCGCCGGCCGTTTCATCAAGAACTTCCACAAGTACGAGTCCAACGAGGCCGGCAAGAAGCTGGTCGCCGCCGGTCCGCAGCTGTAAACACCACTACGCCCCAGCTTTCCATCGCTCGGAAGAGCCGGGGCAGACAAAAAAACAACCTGCATCCGTGCAGGTTGTTTTTTTATTATTCCCGGGAAAGCTCCGGATGAAGCGCTTCAGGATAGTGCTCCGCCGGATTGATCAGCATGCGGAACTCACTGCCCTGGCCCAGCCGGCTGGTCAGCGCGATGTCGATCTTGTGCAGGTCGCACAGTTTCTTCACCAGGGCCAGACCGATCACGGTGTCGGGAGAATCCGGTGCATCATCCTCCGGCTTGTAATATGGGTCAAACAGATGGACTTTCACATCCTCCGGGATGCCGCGTCCGGAATCTTGCCCGCCCAGCGTTCCGACCCAGACTCGGTCCAGGGCGTCAATCTGGACATCCAGGACATTCTTGTTGGACAGGCGGATGGCGTCGCGGGCGGCTGCCGGGAAACAGAGCAGCCACAGACTGCACAGAAAAAGACATCTCCTGGTATTCATTGTCGTGTTCGTGTTTTATTGCAATCGATATTCGCTCGGCGTCTTGCCGAAGCGCTCTTTGAAACAGGTGCGGAAATAGACCGGGCTGCCGAATCCCACCTGCCAGGAGATTTCGGAGACGGACAGTTGCGGATTCTTCAGCAGGTCCGCCGCTTTGTCCAGGCGGATGTTGCGGATCAGCTCGTTGGGTGAGAGTCCCGAGACGGCCTTGACCTTGCGGTACAGCGTGGACTGGCTCATGGCGAACTGCCCGGCCAGGGAAGCGATGTCTATCCGCTCGTCGCCGATATGATCCAGCACGAAGCGGGTGTACTGCTCCAGGAATTCGTTGTCCACCGGGGAGAGCGTCTCCGCCCTGCCGGGCTCCGAGACTTCGCGCATCATGCGCCGGCGGCCCTCCATCAGATTCCGGATCCGGCTGAGGAGCAGGGCTTTGTGGAAAGGCTTGACCAGGTAGCTGTCGGCGCCGACGTCGTATCCTTCCACGCGGGACTCGTCCGAGCCTTTGGCCGTGAGCAGGATCACCGGGATATGGGAGGTGCGCACGTCCTGGCGGATGGCCTTGCAGAAGGTGATTCCGTCCATCACGGGCATCATGATGTCGCTGACGATCACGTCCGGGATCTCCCGCACGGCGATCTTGAGTCCCGCCCGGCCGTCCGGGGCCTGCAGGACTTTGTAGTCTCCGGCCAGGGACTCCCGGATATAGTCCCGGATCTCGTCGTTGTCTTCCACGACCAGAATCCGGAACCGCCCGCCCGCGTCTTCCGACGACGGGTCCGCAGGGAGGGCTTCCTCCGGCACAGGCCCCACCCGGCGGGCCTCCGGATAATCCTCCGCCGCATCCAGGGCCAGCCGGAATTCCGTGCCCCGGCCCGGCTCGCTGGCCACTTTCAGATCGATCCTGTGCAGGTCGCACAGGTTCTTGACCAACGCCAGCCCGATGCCGGTCCCGATGGCGTCCCCGGTACCGTCCGCCCGGTAGTAGCGGTCGAAGATGTGCGCAAGCTCATCCGGAGCGATTCCGACGCCGGTATCGCTGACGCGGAGCACAGCCTGGCCCGCCTCCTTCTGCAGGGACAGGACAATCTGTCCGGACGGAGTGAATTTCCGGGAATTGGAGAGCAGGTTGTTCAGGATGATGGTCAGCGCCTCCGCGTCATACCACAGGCGGATCCCCGGCTCGATAGCCAGCGAGAGGGTCACGGCCTTGTCGATGGACAGGTCCCGGAACTGCGTCCCGACGGACTCCACGAAGGCGGACAGATCCCCGAACTCCACGGTCAGCCGGCGGTTCTGCGTCTCCGTCTTGCGGAACTCCAGCAACTGGTTCACCAGCCCCAGCAACTGCTGGGCGCTCTGCTTGACCTTGCCGATCCGGATGCGGGCCCGGGAGGGAATCTCGCTGTCTTCCGACAGGTCCTCCAGGGGTCCGAGAATCAGCGTCAGCGGCGTGCGGAGCTCGTGCGTGACGTTGGTATAGAACACCATCCGCTCCTCCCCCGCCTGGCGCTCCTGCAGCAGGCGATCCTGCTGGAGCCGGGTCTGGTTCCTCTGTTTCATGTGTCGGCTCTGCCGCAGGACAGCATAGGCGACGGCCCCCAGGATCAGCAGGATATACAGGACCTTGGCCCACCAGGTCAACCAGAACGGCGGCCGGATCTCCAGTTCCGTCTCCGAGAAAGATTCGCCCCAATCCTGGGAATGCAGCCGCGCCCGCACCTGGAGGGCGTGCCGTCCGTAAGGAAGCTGGTGGAATTCCAGTTCCGGTCCGCAAGGGCGCCAGTCCGCGTCCAGTTGCGGCATCCGGTAGGCGTATTCCACACGCTGCGCGTAGGAGTGGTCCGGCACGCGGAAGCGCACGTGAAGATAATTGTTGTGGTAGTCCGTCTGCAGGCCGGGACCGGTGGTCAGGAAGTCCACCGGCGGGATCTCCTGCCCGGAGAGCAGCACCTCCGGGGCGACCCAGGCCATGCCGTCCGTCGTGCCGAACCAGATGCGGCCGTCCCGGGAGCGGGCGCTGACCCCGCTGTAGTAGTTGCCGTCCGGCAGGCCGTCCCGCCGGTCGAACAGGACCGTCCGCGTGTCGTCGAGAAGACAGACCACTCCGTCGTTGACGCTCATCCAGAGACGGCCGGCGCCGTCCTCCTCCAGGGCCCGGACATTCTCGTCCGGCAGGCCGTCCGCCGCAGTCAGCACGGCGGAGATGCCGCCCGGCCCGGCATCGAAGCGGACCAGTCCGGCCGTAGTGGCCGCCCAGACGCGCCCGCGGCTGTCGCCGAACAGGTCGTTGACCGTGTCCGAGAGCAGTCCCGAGGAGGCATCGTACCGGGCCAGCAGCTGCATCCCGGCATCATAGACGGCAAGACCCTGGCCGTAGAAGCCCAGCCAGAGACGCCCCACGCCGTCGAGATAGAGGGCCCGGACCAGGTCGTCGGGCAGATGGCCCTCCTGCCGCGTCCAGTGCCCGGCCTCCCGGGCCGTTGTCCGGTCCACCCGGTACAGGCCCCGGGAGGAGGCCGCCCACAGGCCCCCGCCGTCCACGAGCAGTGCCCGGATATCGGAAGGGCCGCCGGACAGGGGAACCGGGCGCATACGTCCCCGTTCCACTACATACAGCCCGTTCTCTTCCGTGCCGATCCACCAGCGTCCGTCCGGATCCTGGAGCAGGGACAGCACCGGCCCCGTCAGCTCCGCGACGCCCGGAAGAATCCGGTTGGCAAGACCGTGCAGCCCCGCCACCTGTCCCGTCCGGGATCCGGCCAGGAGCATCCCGTCGTTCCCCACGCAGAGCGCCTGCACGCCGCGCGAATCGTGGTCCCCGGGCTCGAAGGTCCGGGTCCCCGCGCCCGGTTCCCGGCCCGGGACAAACTGCAGGCCGGCGCCGTATGTGCCCGCCCAGACATTGCCGAAACGGTCGGCCGCAACCGCCCGGACACCGGGCTGGTTGGGATGGGCCAGCGGCAGCAGCAGGCCGAACGGGCTGTCCTCCGGCACCGGTCCCTCCCCGGAGATGTCCAGCACCGCCACCGTGCCCGCGCCCGTCGCAACCAGCAGCCGCCCCCGGGCGTCTTCCGCCAGGTCGAAGACGGCCCCTTCGGGCAGGGACTGCGGATCGCCTTCGTGATGCCGGAACACGGTGAACTGCCGGCCGGCTTCGGAGTACAACGCCAGGCCCGCGGTCGTGCCCGCCCAGATGCGTCCGTGGCTGTCCACCAGCAGCGAGCGGACTTCATCCGAAGGCAGGGAGCGGGGGTCGGATGCGTCGTGGCGCAGGTCGATCCGGGAATGATCCGTCAGGGACTGGATGCTCAGTCCCGCCGACCAGTAGCCCAGCACCAGCTGGTTCGCGCCGCGGAAGGTGAAGGTATGGAGCGGAGCGTCGCGCATCCCTTCGAACGTGCCGGCATTGAAGCGGGTGAATGTGCCCGACTGCCTCTCGAAGCGGACCAGGCCCCGGGCGAAGGTGCTGGCCCAGACGGCCCCGTCCGGATCCAGCTCAACGTGCGAGATGTCGTCGTCCGGCAGGTCCCGCTCCGTCTCCCCCGCCCCGTAGACCGTGAAGCGCTCCGTGCGCAGGTCGTAACAGGCCAGCCCCGCCTTCTGCAGCGCCACCCACACCAGCGGCTCCTCGCGGTCCGCCGCCACGCCGTTGATCTGGGAGGACGGCAGGCCGCCCGCGCCTTTCAGGAAGAAACGGTTGCTGATACCGTCATAGCAGTTCAGGCCGTCTTCCGTGCCGACCCAGATCCGGTCCCGGCCGTCTACGGCCACATCGATGACAAAACGGTTGGACAGGCGGATATCCTGGGCGGATGCAGCAAGCGCCGCCAGCGACAGGAGCAGAGGGAGAAGTCGACGGATCATGTTCGTTTGTTTGTAAGTACAAAATAAGCAATTTTTTATTTATATTTGTAATGGAGCTGCGGCAATTGACAAATCCTGCACCCAACAATGACCATTTTACCATCCACGACTCGCAAAACAATGCACTACCTTTGTGCTTGGATTTTGGTTAGATGGCAGCAAGGGTGTCGTACCGCAACCGTGAGAGGGTCCGGCACCCTTTTGCTTTCCGGCAGTTTCCCCACAGAAAAACAAACACCGCTATGACCCGCAAACTGTTTCTCTTCCTTTCACTGATCCTCCTGGGAGCCGGACTCGCTTCCGCACAGGACCGGACGCTGACCCGCTACAAGGAGTTCGCCTACACCGGAGAATGGGACACCCGCAACCCGGACCGCCAGGCGCTCCGCATCATCAAGGACGGCAAGATCGACTTCGAATATACGCTCCCGATCCGCGACCAGTGGGACCGCGTGCTCGAGTTCGACGACGTGCGGATCCTGCCCGACGGCAACATCCTCTACGCCGCAATGTCCCAACTCGGCCTGCTCAACCGCCAGGGCGATCACCTCTGGAAATACATCTGCCCGCAGGGCACCGAATCCCATTCCTGCCAGCCGCTGGCCCCGGATCTCGTCTTCTTCGCCCTCAACGGCACGCCGGGCAAGATCGTGATCTGGAACACGAAACTGGACAAGCCGGTCCGCGAGATCATCGTGCCGACGGAGAACACCCGCACCCACGGGCAGTTCCGACACGTGCGCCGCACTCCGGAGGGGAATTTCGTGCTGGCGCTGATGCAGGAGCAGGAGATCCTGGAGATTTCGCCGGAGGGCGAGATCCTCAAGCGCATCCCCGGACAGTTCGCCTGGCACGTAGACAAGCTCCCCAACGGACATTACCTGACCGGAGGGGACAGCAAGCATTTCGTCCGCGAACTGGACGCGGACGGCAAGGTGGTCTGGGAAGTCACGCAGGCGGACCTCCCCTTCCCGATCTGGAACCTGCAGACCGCCACGCGCCTGCAGAGCGGCAACACGCTGATCTGCAACTGGGTGGCCGGCCGCCCGAAAGAAGAATGGCCAGGCAGCGTACAGCTCTTCGAGATCACCCCGGACAAGCAGGTCGTCTGGCAGGTCAGTTCCTGGGAGAACCCGGACCTGGGTCCCTGCACCTATCTGGACATCGTCAGCGAACCGGATGCGGCCCGCGGCGTGGATGTCCTGCGCCCGCGCCATGCCGACGGCACCCCGCGGATGAACAACGACGCGCCCAACCGCCCGATCGGTGTCGGGAAAGGCATCCATCCGGGCCGCGTGGCCTGGATCCACGCCCCCGGCGTGGCCACTTGGGACGGAGTGACCGGCAACTGGTGGGAGGAGCGCTGGAACGACCAGGCCAAGGCACACGCGATGGTGGCAGAAAGCCTGCTCCAGCTCACCGGCGAGAAGAGCGTCCGGGATGCCTGGAAGGCCCTTTTCACGCAGTTCAACGAGAGCCACGGCCGGGGCGCGCACCCCTACCTCAAGGGCGAGAAGATCGCCATCAAGCTCAACATGAACAACACCTTCTCCTATACGGACAACGAAGAGCTCAACAGTTCGCCCTATATCACGCTCGCCCTGTTGCGCAGCCTGGTCCGGGACGGCGGCGTCCGCCAGGAGGACATCACGGTATGCGAGCCCAGCCGCTGGCTCACGGACGCGCTCTACTTGCGCTGCAAGGCCGCTTTCCCAAAAGTGCACTATGAGGACAACGTCGGCGGGCAGGGCCGGGACCGCTGCTCTTTCTACCAGGGCGGCATCCGCTTCACCCCCGGCTACGGCGAGAAGCAGTACGGCCTCGCGAAATGCATCGTGGATGCCGACTACGTGATCAACAGCGCCCTGCTCAAGATCCACACCGGGCCCGGCGTCACCCTGACCGGCAAGAACTGGTACGGCGCCACGGAACTGGACAAGGACTGGCACCGGAATTCCCACAACGGAGTGAATCCCGACAAGCGCTGGGGCCACGCCAAATACAGCAGCCAGGTCGATTTCATCGGCCACAAGGACCTCGGCGGCAAGACGCTCCTGTACCTGATCGACGGCACCTACGGCTCGCGCGACTGCAACGGCGCCCCGGCCCCGAAGTGGCAGAAAGCGCCGTTCGGCGGCGACTGGGCCTGCTCGCTGCTCGTCTCGCAGGATCCGCTCGCCATCGACTCCGTGGGGCTGGACTTGCTGGTCGCCGAATGGCCGGAAGTGGGCAGCCTCCCCTACAGCGATCTCTATCTGGTCGAAGCCGCCTCGCTGCCCGACACGATCAGCGGCGTGAGCTATGACCCCGAAGCGGACGGAACGCCGCTCACGGAGCCGCTCGGGCTGCACGAGCACTGGAACGCGCAGCACGAATACAGCGCCATCGAGCTGATTTACAAGAATCTCAATAACTAGCCCCGCATGATCCGCCTCTCCCGATTCCTCCTCCCCGCAATCCTGTTGGCGTGCAGTACAGCTGCGCTTTCCGCGCAGACCTGCCGCTTTGATTTCGGCGCCTCCGCCCCTGCCGAAGGATACATCCCCGTGTCGTCGCTGACGCGCTATTCCGACGCCCTCGGCTACGGATTCGAGCCCGGCACGACGCTGACCGAAGTCCTCCGCAAGAAAGGCACCGACCTCACCCGGGACTACATCACCGCCGCCGAGCCCTTCCGCTTCAGCGTCCGCCTGCCGGAGGGCAACTACAAGGTAACGCTCACCCTGGGCGACACCCAGGGCGCTTCCTGCACCACCATCAAGGCCGAGAACCGCCGCCTGATGGTGGAGAGCCTGGCCACGGGCAAGGGCGAGATCCGCACGGTCTCCTTCAATGTCAACGTCCGCACGCCGTCGCTCTCGAAGGGCAACCGGATCAAGCTCAACTCCCGGGAGATCGACTACGGGACAGGCGCGGTCAAAACCCTCACCTGGGACGACCGGCTGACCCTGCAGTTCATGGATGCCGCCCCGGCGGTGTGCGCCGTGGAGATCGAGCCCGCCGCGAACGATGTCGTGACGGTGTTCATCATCGGCGATTCCACCGTGACCGACCAGCCCTCCGGCGGCACCTGGGGCCAGTATCTCCCCCGCTGGCTGGACGGCCGCGCCGTAGTGGCCAACCACGCCGAAAGCGGGATGACCATCAAGGGTTTCCGCTTCGGACGCCGCTGGGACAAGATCATGGAAAGCGCCCGGCCCGGCGACTACCTGCTGATCCAGCTGGGCACGAATGACGAGAAGTCCCGGGGCCACGATCCGATGTGGGATGCCGACGACCATGCCGGCGACTGGGTGCGCACCCACGCCGATCCGGAGAAAGACTACGTCTGGGGACTGGCCACGATGGCCCTGGAAGCCAAGCGCCACGGAATGATCCCGGTCATCGTGTCCCCGATGACCAAGATCGACCGGCGCAGCGCCGCCGCCACGGAGTTGATGACGCCCTACGGGCTCAACGCCCGCCGCGGCGCGGAACTGGGCGAATGTGCCTACATCGACCTCTGGGGGATGAGCCGCGATATCGTCTCGGCTCTCGGGCAGGATGCCCTCGCCGCCTACTCCGACGGCACGCACACCGACAACTACGGCGCCTACCTCTTCTCGCTGGGCATCATCAGGGGCATCCGGGAGAACGGCCTGGGCCTGCAGGAGCACATCCTGCCGGACACGCCGATCCTGGATCCGAAGGCCCCGCATCCCACCCTGCAGGAGTTCAGCTGCCCCATCGAGCCGCGCCGCGCGCCCCAGCGCCAGCAGCAGCCCAAACCGGGCGGGCAGACCGAATTCGGACCCCTTTAGCGAAAAACACCCCGCGGCGGGGTGTTTTTTTGTAGAATTTGGCTATCTTTATGGAAATTTACTTTTAACACACAAAGAACTATGGGTATCATTATCGCCATCGTCATCGTCGCCCTCCTTGTCCTGTGGGTGATTTCTGTCCAGCGCAAACTCGTCGGCGCCGACGAGCTGTGTTCCAACGCCATGAGCACCATCGGTGTCCAGCAGGAAAGCCGCTGGGACGCCCTCACCGGCATGGTGGAGCTGGTCAAGTCCTACAATGAGCACGAATACAACGCGCTGCGCGACGTGATCGCACAGCGCCGTCCGATCGACGGCAGAAGCACCGCCGAGGAGGTGGACGCCCAGGAAAACCTGATGGGCCAGGTGGCCGCCGGTCTCAACGTCGTCATCGAGAAGTATCCTGACCTCAAGGCCAACGAGAACTATTCCAAGGCCATGGACGCCGTCGACAAATACACCAATATGGTCCGGACCAGCAAGATGGTCTTCAACGACACGGCGACCAAGTACAACAAGATGATCCGCCAGATTCCCGACTCCCTGGTGGCGAGCATGTTCAATTTCCAGACCCGCGACTACCTCAAGACCGAGGAGAAGAAGACGGAGATGCCTTCCCTCAAGATCTGAGCATGAGACGCTGGATCATACTCCTTGCGGCATTGGCTCCGGCCTTTGCCGCATTTGCTGATGAACAGAGGGTCCGCGACGTGGATATCACGGTCACGCTGATCCGCAACGGCAATGCCGTCATCCGCGAGCGCTGGGATGTCAGCACCGGCGACGAGATCACCGAATGGTATCTCCCGCGGGAGAATCTGGGGGACATCCGAATCACGGATTTCGTCGTGTACAGCGACAACGAGCGCCTTGCCGACGACGGCGAGTGGGACGTGGACCGCAGCCGCAGGCAGAAAGCCGGCAAATACGGCATCGTCCACAAACAGGACGGCGTCGAGCTCTGCTGGGGCATCGGCGAGTATGGCGACCACGTCTTCGAGCCGGTCTATGTGATGACCCGTGCCGTCAAGTCGCTCAACGACTACGATATGCTCCATCTCCAACTGGTTACCGACGAGCTCGCGGCCCCGCCGAAGCACGTCCGGGTACGCATCCGGGCCGCCGGGCAGGAGACGGGCGAACTGGTCCAGCTGGACACCACCAACACCCGGGTCTGGGGCTTCGGATTTCACGGCACGGCCGCCTATGAGGACGGCGCGGTGGTCTTTGAATCCACCGAGCCCTTCGGTTACTACAGTTCCGTCATCGCCCTGCTGCGCTTCGAGAAGGGGCTGTTTGACTCTCCGAGCGTCCAGGAGCGGGATTTCCAGGCCGTGCTGGACCGGGCGATGGAAGGGGCGGACTTCGGTCCGCGGGGCGATGAGGAGGAAGAAGAAGAGGACCCCGTCGCAGACGGCATTGCTTTTTTCTTCGCGGCACTGACCTTGTGGTTCATGGGCCGGAAGGCCCTCCGGACCGTCAGCGGCAAACCCTCCAGACGGGAAAAGCGCCAACTGCTGGGCCAGAGCGCCGGCGCCCCCATCAACTGGTACCGGGAGATCCCGATGGACGGCGACCTGATCGCCGCAGACTACGCCCTGTCGCGCCTCGGCGAGGACCGCAAGCGAAACGCCCTCGCCTCGGCGGAAATCCTCCGGATGATCTACAACGGCTACCTCGACGTCCGCAAAGACGCCTCCGGCAAGGTCGAGATCACCTTCTCCAAGAACCAGCACGGCAAGGCCCCCCTCGATTCCATTGCCAGCGACCTCCGGAGCATGATGCTGGAGGCCTCCGGCAAAGACCACGTCCTCCAGGACACGGAGTTCTCCGCCTGGTCCCGGCAGCACAGCTCGAAACTCGTCAGCTGGACCGAGAAGATGACCCTGATGGGCAAGCGCGGTTTCCGGGACAAAAAATGGATGTCTCCTTCCAACGACAACTTTACGGCGGAAGGCCAGAAAGAGACCCGGCAGCTGCTGGGCTTCAAGAAATACCTCTCCGACTTCACCCTTTCGAAGGAACGGGAGACCGCGGAAGTACATCTCTGGCAGGAATATCTCGTCTATGGCACCCTGTTCGGCATCGCCGACAAGGTTGCCAAACAGCTCAAGGACATCGATCCGGTGCTCTTCGAGCGGACGGTCGGCTACGACTACACGACTTTCAGCGGCGCCCTGAACACGCTGGACAGCCTGGCCCGCGCCATCACCAGCGCCAATCGCTCCTACTCGTCCTCCACCTACTCCGGAGGCGGCGGAGGCAGCTGGGGCGGTTTCGGCGGAGGCACCTCCTTCGGCGGTGGCGGCGGCTTCAGCGGCGGAGGCCACGGCGGCGGAGGCAGATAACGGGAAAAAGCGGCAGGATGCCGCTTTTTTCGTATATTTGCAAACTATGGCCAAGGAACTGGACACAAGCATACAGTACCTCAGCGGGGTCGGGCCGAAACGGGCCGAGCTCCTGAAGCGCGAACTCGGGATCGAGACCCTCTCGGACCTGATCCATTTGTACCCGTTCCGCTATATCGACCGCAGCGGCATCCTGCCCATCGCCCAGGTCGCTCCGGACCTGGCGTATGTCCAACTGCAGGCGCGCGTGGTGTCACGCACCCTCTACGGCCCCTCCAGTTCCATCGTTTCCCAGGAGAGCAACCCCATCCACTGGGGTGCCATCAAGCGCCTGTCCGTCATCGTAGAAGATGCTTCCGGACAGATGGAGATGGTCTTTTTCAAGGGGATCAGATGGAATTTCCAGCGGCTCGCACCCGGCAGCACTTTTCTCTTTTTCGGCAAGCCGCAGGCCTTCGGGAACCGGATGAACATCGTCCATCCGGAAGTGGACGTCCCGCAGGAGGGGGCGATGTCGCAGGGCGCGCTGACCGGGGTGTACCCGAGCACGGAGAAACTCAAGACGGGCGGTATCACCGGCAAGGTGATGTGCAAATTGCAGTCCGCCGCCCTCGCGCTCTGCCTGCCGGAGATCCAGGAGACGCTGCCTGAGTATGTCCTGCGCGACCGGGGACTCGTCACGCTGCCATACGCCCTGAAGAACATCCATTTCCCGAAGGACAGCTATGCCCTCCAGAAGGCCACCTACCGCCTCAAGTTCGAGGAACTGTTCTTCCTGCAGCTGTCGCTGCTCAAGCAGAAATACATCCGTTCGCGCGGCGAGCGCGGCATTCCGATGCCCAGGGTGGGGGCGGACTTCCACGCCTGCTACAACGCCCTCCCCTACGCCCTGACGGGCGCGCAGCAACGGGTGAT
Organism: Bacteroidales bacterium; assembly: GCA_017458145.1. Lineage (GTDB taxonomy): Bacteria > Bacteroidota > Bacteroidia > Bacteroidales > UBA932 > Cryptobacteroides. The sequence goes on from JAFTGA010000038.1 coordinate 12,402, forward strand.
CAAGGAGATCCGCGGGGATCTGATGAGCGGCCGTCAGATGAACCGCCTGCTGCAGGGCGACGTCGGCTCCGGCAAGACGATGGTGGCCGTGCTGAGCTGCCTGATTGCCATCGGCAACGGATTCCAGGCCTGCATCATGGCGCCGACCGAAGTCCTGGCGCAGCAGCACTATGCCAATATCCAGAAGTACCTTGCACCCACGTCCGTGCAGTGCGCGCTGCTGACCGGCAGCACCACGCAGAGGGAGCGGCGCGGCATCCACGCCGGGCTCGAGGACGGCAGCATCGGCCTCATCGTGGGTACGCACGCCCTGCTGGAGGACAACGTCGTCTTCCGGAACCTCGGCCTCGCCGTAATCGACGAGCAGCATAGGTTTGGAGTCGATCAGAGGGCGAAATTGTGGGCCAAAGGGCCCGCAATTTCGCCGCATATCCTCGTTATGACGGCGACACCAATCCCCAGGACGCTGGCGATGACCCTGTACGGCGACCTGGACGTGTCGGTGATCGACGAGATGCCGCCGGGCCGCAAACCCGTTCAGACGATGTGCATCGGGCAGAACCGCCGCGCGGCGATGTACAAGTTCATGCGCGACGAGATCGCCCGCGGACGGCAGGTCTTCGTCGTGTTCCCGCTCATCTTCGAGAGCGAGAAGATGGACCTGAAGAACCTGGAGATGGGCTACGAGGAGATCGTCCGGGCCTTCCCGCTGCCGGATTACAAGGTGGCCATCGTCCACGGGCAGCAGAGCAGCGAAGAGAAGAATTTCAATATGTCCGCTTTCGTCGCCGGGCGGGCCCAGATCCTCGTGTCCACGACCGTGATCGAAGTGGGCGTGGACGTGCCCAACGCCTCCGTGATGGTGATCGAGAGCGCCCAGCGCTTCGGCCTGAGCCAGCTCCACCAGCTGCGCGGCCGGGTAGGACGCGGCGCGGAGAAGTCCTACTGCATCCTGGTCAAGGATGTCAAGACCTCCAAGGAGGCCCAGCAGCGCCTGGACCTGATGTGCGCCACCGAAGACGGCTTCGAAATCGCCGAACAGGACATGAAGATGCGCGGCCCGGGCGACCTGGAGGGCACCCAGCAGAGCGGACTGCCAATCAGCCTCAACATCGCCTCGCTCGCCAAGGACGGCCAGCTGCTGTCCGAGGCCCGTGTCTATGCCGGGCAGATCCTGGAGGCGGACCCGACGCTTAAAGCCCCGCAGAACGCCCCGCTGGTACGCGAATTGCGGAAAGACAAATACGAAATCAAAGACTACAGCAAGATATCATGAGAAAAGCAATCATTGCATTAACCTGTCTGACCATGGCCATCAGTTGTGCACAAACAGAAGACAGCGGCTACATCGGCCGCTCCGAAATCCGGATCGAGGACGGCGTGATGACGCCGGAGACGCTCCTCGCACTCGGCCGCCTGAGCGATCCGCAACTCTCCCCGAACGGGGACCGCATCCTCTACGGCGTGTCCTACACTTCCGTGGAGCAGAACAAGAGCTGCCGCAACCTGTTCCTCTGCAATCCGGACGGCTCCGACCCCGTCCAGATCACGCATTACGCGAAGAGCGTCAGCGCCGCCCGCTGGTCGCTCGACGGCAGGAGCATCTATTTCCTGCAGGGCGGGCAGCTCTGGAAGGCGCCCCTCACGGGAAATCGGCTCGGCAAGAAAGTCCGGCTGACCGATGTCCCGCGCGGCATCAGCGACTACAAGATCTCCCCCGACGGGCAGCAGCTGCTGTATGTCAGCAGCATCAAGAATACGGCCCTCCAGACCCCCGCGGACGCTGATCCCGCCCTGGACAAGGCCCGGGCCTACGCGACCGAGGACCTGATGTACCGCCACTGGGACCACTGGGTGACCGACGTCCCCCGGACCTATGTCGCTCCGCTCTCCGGCGGGATGATCACGCCCGAGCGCTCGCTCGACATCCTCGGCACCGAAGAGCTGTTCGAGCTGCCCACCGAGCCGTTCGGCGGGATCGAGCAGCTGGACTGGGCCCCGGACAGCCGCCACATCGTCTATTCCTGCCGCAAGAAGACCGGCAAGCAGTATGCTTTCAGCACCAATACCTCCATCTATATCTATGACATCCTGACCGGGCAGACGCTCGATGTCAAGACCGACGGCGGCTACGACACTGATCCCGTCTGGAGCCAGGACGGACTGCATATCGCCTGGATCTCCATGGCGCGCGACGGATACGAAGCGGACCAGCAGCGGCTGTTTGTCGCAGACATCGAACCGCTTGAGAGCGAAGCGGACGGCCAGAATTTCGGCATTCGCGTCCAGAATGTCCGGCAGCTGCTGGAAGGTTTCGACCACGACGTGGCGGGCCTGGTGTGGCATGGTGACGAGCTCTTCTTCAACGCCCTCGTGGGCGAGGGCATCCAGGCGCTCTTCTGCGCCGACCTCCAGGGCGACGTGCAGCGGATTACGGACCGCAGCTGGAACTTCGACTTCTTCTCCCCCTTCGCCATCCTGGACCGCGAAGACGGCGTGGAACTGCTAGCTTCCTACTACTGCCTCAAGTTCCCGACCGAGCTCGTCTCCGTGAAGATCACCGCCAAGGGCGTGACCTACAAGCAGATCACCCACGAGAACGAGCCCATCCTCAAGCAGCTCGCAGACGTCCGTTCCGAGCGCGTGTTCGTGGAGACGGTGGACCACGAGCAGATGCTCTGCTGGGTGCTCTATCCCCCGAAATTCGACGCCTCGAAGAAGTATCCCGCCATCGAGATCGTGCTGGGCGGTCCGCAGGGCAGCAATTCCCAGGACTGGAGCTACCGCTGGTGCTACCGCCTGATGGCCCAGCGGGGCTATATCGTCATCCTGCCCAACCGGCGCGGCACCACGGCCTTCGGCCAGGCATGGAAGGAGCAGATCTCCGGCGACTACCCGGGACTCAACATGCAGGACTACCTCAGCGCAGGACGCTGGCTCAAGAGCCAGCCCTATGTGGACAAACTCGCCTGCGTGGGCGCCTCCTACGGCGGCTATTCCTGCTATATGCTGGAGGGCCTGCACGGCGACCTCTTCGACTGTTTCATCGCCCATGCCGGCATCTTTGACGAGAAGCAGCTCTGGTTCACCACCGAGGAGATGTGGTTCGCCAACTGGGACAACGGCGGTCTGACCGAATATGCCTACACGCCCGGCGAAACGGGCCCGCGCGGCGACGGCGTCACCTTCGGCGGCATGCAGCAGGCCGGCGCCCCCTACGCCTCCACGGCCAAGGCGCAGCGCCACTATGCCAACTCCCCGTCCTCGATGGTCACTAAGTGGCACACCCCCATCCTCTGCATCCACGGGATGATGGACTTCCGCATTCCCTACGAGCAGGGCATGGCTGCCTTCAACGCCGCGCAGATGATGGGCGTCCCCTCCAAACTCGTCATCTTCCCCGAAGAGAACCACTGGATCCTACAGCCGCAGAACTCCCTCTACTGGCACAAGGTCTTCTACGACTGGCTGGACCGCTGGATGAAATAATACCGCCAGCCGCAAGCGTTCCCCCTCGCACCCCGGCCCACGGCCCCCGACCGCACGGGCCACCGTGCGCAGGCCTCCGCCCCGGCTCCGCTCCGCTTGCGGCGGGAGTTTCAACTCAAGGCAAGCAGCAATTCTGAACGAGGCGACCAGCAACACATGAGACAATCCTTCGGACAGTGACACATGGGCCTGGATCCCGTTTCGAAAACAGATTTACGCAAAATCGGCTTTCCAGATGCTTCCAACTGTAAACCTCTCCCCGATTTGAGCCGTTTGTGTCCGATTCGAGGGGGAGTTTTACAACTCCGGCGCGCCAGAAGCCGCTTTTTTGTAAATCCCCAGGACACGGCATCCTGGTGACGCCCACGGCTGGCGTTCATCCTGACATCCGCTCCAGGTCCAGACACCGTTATTTGCAGGTGAGCTAAAATCTTTCTATTTTTGCAGTGTATGGTGTACGCGAAAAGCGACATAATTGACGAACTCCGGCGCTTCACGGAGTAGAAATTAGGATTTTATTGATTATGAAAAAGTTCCTTTTAGCAATGACCTTGATGGCCGCACTGTGTGCGTGTACGCAGAAGCAGAACGCCCTCGTCGTGTATTTTTCCCTGAGCGGCCCCACCTATACCTCGGACGGGATCGTCCAGCTGGAGAAAGGCAACACGCAACGCTTCGCCGAGATCATCGGCGAGGCCACCGGCGCCGAGCTTTTCCGGATCGAGCGCGACACCCCTTATCCCGATGATTTCGAGGCCGTCTGCGCCGTCTCCGAGCAGGAGCTGAAGGACGGCATCCGTCCCGCCCTGAAAGCCGACATCGACACGAAGCCTTACGATGTCATCTATGTCGGCTGGCCCTGCTGGTGCGACACGATGCCGATGTGCGTGCTGGCCTTCCTGGAGTCACACAACCTCTCCGGCAAGACCATCGTCCCGTTCACCACCCACGAGGGCAGCGGTTTCGGCAACGGCCTGGAGGATCTGAAGAAGGCCTGCCCCGGTGCGACGATCGCCGAGGGGATGGAACTGCCGGGCCACGAGGTGAAGGACGCCCGGGACCGGATTCTGGCGTGGCTTGCACAAACGGCTAAAGCGGAATAAGGGATGAAACTGCGTGAAATCATCGCCGCCCTCGAGCGGCTCGCCCCGCTCCGTCTGCAGGATGAGTGGGACAATTCCGGGCTGCAGGTCGGATTTCCGGATGCGGAAACGGGCAGCGTCCTCGTTTGCCTCGATGTTACGGAAGAGATTGTGGAAGAGGCGGTTGAAAAGGGGTGTAACTTGATTGTTTCGCACCATCCGCTGCTCTTCAAGGCGCTCCGGCAGGTCTCCGATGCGACCTACCAGCAGCGCTGCGTCGTGAAGGCCCTCGCTGCCGGTGTTTCCATCTATTCCGCCCACACGAGCCTGGACAACGCCCCCGGCGGGGTCAACCACCGGATTGCCGAAAAACTCGGCCTGCGGCAGCTCCGCTGGCTCTGCCCGAAGGAGGGAGAGGACGCGGGCTCCGGCTTGGTCGGAGAACTGCCGCAACCCGAAAGCGAGGAAGATTTCCTGGACCGCGTACAGCGGATCTTCGGTGTGGAGTGCCTGCAACATTCCGCCCCGGCCGGGCGGGAGGTCCGCCGTGTGGCGCTGTGCGGCGGTGCCGGCGCTTTCCTGATGCACGACGCCATCCGCGCCGGTGCCGACTGCTTCCTCAGCGGCGAGTTTCACTACCACGATTATTTCGAGAACCAGGGCGTCCTCCTCTGCGAACTGGGCCATTACCAGAGCGAGCAGTTCACCCAGGATCTCCTGCTGGAGTATCTGGGCGCCCATTGTCCCGGCCTGCGCCTGATCAAGACTTCCCTGAACACCAATCCCATCCGATATGCAACCCGATTACCTGAGAGATAAGATCTCCGAAGACACGGTCGTCGCCTGCTATATGACCGACCGCCACCGGCATCTGCGTGCAGATGCGTTCCTGAACCTGGCGCAGCACATGGCCGTGATCGGAGCAGACACCCTGCATTTCGGGGACGATCAGCTCGGCAAGCACGGATGCGTGTGGGTGCTCGCCCGGCAGCATCTGCGCTTCGAGCGCCCCGTGCTGCACAAGGAGCCCGTCAAGATGCTGACCTGGCACAAAGGCCTGGACGGCCTGTTCTTCCTGCGTGACTACCAGTTGCTCGACGCCGACGGGAAACCGGCCGTCAACTCCACCAGTTCCTGGGTCATCATGAACATCGCCGAGCGGCGCCTGGCCCGGGCGGATTTCCTCTCGGAAATCGTGTCCACGGACCCGCAGAGCCCGGACCACGCCATCGCGGAACCTGCCGCCAAAGTCACGATGCCCCGCGGGACACCGGCAGAGCGCATCGGCGCGCGCATCGTCCGCTACTCGGACGTGGACTACAACCAGCACGCCAACAATGTCCGCTACACGGTCTGGGCGATGGATGCCCTGCCTGAAGAATTGGTTTACGACAAGTTCCTGAAGGAATTGACCATCAATTTCAACAAAGAGGCGCTTCCGGGCGAGACCGTCGAATTGTACCACGCCCTCTCCCCCGACGGGTCGCACATCGTCGAGGGCCGCGTGGAGGGTCATCAGGTTTTTATCGAAAAACTAATCTTCGAATAGCCGCCTGTCTGGTAGACTCCGCCGGCGGATCAGTCAATCGGACGTAATTTTGCGTATTTAAGGAGCAACAGCTTCTCGCCGTGGGCGTCGAAGCGGATCCTGGCTTTCATCTCGGGGGCGCGACCGGAGAGTTCAAGGATGGTCCCGGGCCCGAAACGGTTATGTTCTATCCGCTGTCCCACAGAGAGTTCCGTCATCGGCACACCGACGAAATCCGCATCGGCCAGCGCCGATGCCGCTGATTTCACCCCCTGCGCCCCCTCAAGGGGGATGGCCGCAGATCGCTTCGCTTGCGGCGCCCACGCACCCGTGCCCGGCCTACCGGAACTGCCCGAAACAGAGGCAGAGGATTGCCTCCGGGAGGCGTAGCCGCCCGTGGCTTCGTGAACGGGAGGGGCCCAAGTGTCAGCTTGGGAGGGATGAGGACGCAGTCCGAACCAGCCCGGAGGCAATCCTGCTGCCCCGCGGACGGTTCCGTTTCCAATCCGGTTGCCTCCCCCCACGCCAAACCTCTCCAGTCGGCCGCCGGTGAACCGGCTTCCGAAGCCGCCCCATTCGTGCGTGACGCCGCTGTTGTCGAAGTCCGCTTCGTCCAGCGGATTCTCGATATAGCGCGGATCGATCTCCTTCAGGAAGCGCGACGGCGCGTTGGACTCGTGCTTGCCGTGCCGCATCCGCGTCCCGGCGAACGAGAGCGCGACGGCCTTCTTGGCCCGCGTCATCGCCACGTAGAAGAGCCGCCGCTCCTCCTCCACCTCCGAGCGTGCCGACAGCATCGACACGCTCGGGAAAAGGTTCTCCTCCATTCCCGCCACGAACACATAGGGGAACTCCAGGCCCTTGGAGGAATGAACGGTCATCAGGGCTACCTTGTTGTTGGTGTCCTCGTCGTCCGACACGTCCACGTTGCTCAGCAGGGAGACATTCTCCAGGAAATCGTCCAGGCGGACGGTCTCCATCTCCCCTCCTTCGGCCACGTAGTCCTCGGCCTCCTCTTCCCGCTCCTCAATGAACTGCGCGACGCTGTTGAGCAGTTCGTCCAGGTTCGCCAGGCGGGACATCCCTTCGACGGACGTGTCCAGTTTGTAGAACGCATACAGCCCGCTCTCCTCGGCAATCTTCAGCGCCAGGGTGTGAGCGTCCGTCGTGGGGACCAGGGCCGAGAGCTTTGCGATCATCTCGCAGAACGGCCGCACCTTCGGCACCTCGCGAGCCGCCTCGAAAAGCGGCCAGCCCTGCTGCAGGGCCACGGCCTCCACGGCCCCGAGGGCCTTGTCGCCGATGCCGCGCGCCGGCTTGTTGACCACCCGGCGGAAAGATTCGTCGTCGCGCGGATTGACGACCAGCTTGAAATAGGCCATCATGTCCTTGACCTCGGCCCGCTCGAAGAACGAATTGCCGGAATAGATCATATAGGGGATGTTGCGCCGGCGAAGCTGCTCCTCCAGCGCGCGGGACTGCGAGTTGGTCCGGTACAGGATGGCAAAATCCTGGTACTGGGCCCGTTCGGAGCGCATCCGGTCCATAATCCCGGAGACGATCATCACCGCTTCCTCCATTTCCGTATAGGCCTTGAGCAGCTTGATGGGCTCTCCGTCCTCGCCCACGGCATAACATTCCTTGGGGATGCGCCCCTCGTTGTGCGCGATAAGCGAATTGGCGGCATCCACGATCACCTGCGTGGAGCGGTAGTTGCGCTCCAGGCGGAACAGTTTGCACTCGGGGTAATCCTTCTTGAAATTCAGGATATTCTCGATCCGTGCTCCGCGGAAGGCATAGATCGACTGGCTGTCGTCCCCCACCACGCAGATGTTGCGGCGGAACTGGGCCAGCTTCCTGAGGATCAGGTACTGGGCTTGGTTGGTGTCCTGGTACTCGTCCACCATGATGTGGGAGAAACGCCCGGCTATCGCCTCCAGGGCGGCCGGATTGTCCCGCAGCAGGAAATTCATGTTGAGCAGGATGTCGTCGAAGTCCATCACCCCGCTCTGCTTGAGTTTCTGCTGGTAGCGCTCATACACCTCGCCCAGGCGCGGCCGCTTGGTGTGGTAATCCTGCATCTGGAGCTCCTGGCTGGCCCGGTAGGCCGTGACCGTGATGAGGTTGTTCTTGGCCATCGAGATGCGGGACAGCACCTCGCGCGGCTTATAGATCTTGTCGTCCAGGCCCATCTCCTTCAGGCAGGCCTTGACGGCGCTCTGCGAATCGGACGTGTCGTAGATCGTGAAATTCTCGGGATAGCCCAGCGAGGCCGCAAATTCGCGCAGGAAACGCACGAACACGGCGTGGAAGGTCCCCATCACCACCCGGCGCACGCTTTTGTCTCCGACCATCAGCGCGATACGCTCCTTCATCTCGCCCGCGGCCTTCTTGGTGAAGGTCAGCGCCAGGATGCGCGCATCGGGCTGAGTGGCCAGAATATAGGCCACCCGGCTGGTCAAAACGCGTGTCTTTCCGGAACCTGCCCCCGCCACAATCAGCACCGGGCCATCTACACAACTGACGGCTCTTTTCTGCTCGTCGTTCAGTTCTTCAAGAATCGTATTCACTTTATCGGTCATAGCGGCACGAAAATACAAAAAAAAGTGGTATCTTCGCGCTGCGATTTCAGCATATTTTATTAACGTCATATTCAATGTCACAAACCATCGTTTTGAAAAAGGGTCTGAACATCCCCGTGTCGGGAGAAGCAGAACTCCGTGTCTCAAAGACGATAGCGCCGGGCATCGTGGCCGTCCAGCCGACGGCCTTCAAGGGTTTCCTTCCGAGACTTCTCGTCAAGGAGGGTGATTCCGTGCTCTGCGGCTCCCCTGTCCTTGCAGACAAAAAGAACGCTGACATTCTCCTGACCTCGCCCGTCAGCGGCACGGTCAAGGAAATCGTCAGAGGCGACAAACGCAAGCTGCTCGCCGTCCTCATCGAGGCCGACGCCAAGCAGCAGTGCGTCGACTTCGGGATCAAGGACGCAGCCAAGCTGGATGCCGCACAGGTGCGCCAAGCGCTCCTCCAGAGCGGCCTGTGGCCCTGGCTGGTCCAGCGCCCCTACGGCGTCATCGCCGATCCGGAGGCCGCGCCGCGCGACATCTTCGTGTCCACCTTCAGCACCGCCCCGCTTGCACCGGACGCCAAATTCTGCTTCGGCTCGGAAATGGCAGCGGCCCAGGCCGGCGTAGACGCCCTCTCCAAGCTCACCTCCGGCAAGGTCCACCTCGGACTGGACGGAAGCGCTTCTCCTTTCGCCGCACTCAAAGGCGCGGAGCAGCACATCTTCAAGGGCATGCACCCGGCCGGCAACGTCGGCGTGCAGATCAGCCACATCGCCCCGATCTGCAAGGAAGACATCGTCTGGACCGTCTCCCCCGCCGGACTCGTGGCCATCGGCAAGCTCTTCACCACCGGCCGCTACGACGTGCGCCGCAAGGTCGCCGTCACCGGCCCGGCCGCTTTTGAGCCCTCCTACATCGAGGCCCTTCCCGGCATCCCGATGAAGGAGATCGCCGCCTTCTGCGGCAATGAACCCGGCGCCACCCGCGTGATCAGCGGAGACATCCTCTCCGGCAGCAATGTCGGTGCCGACGGCTATCTCGGCTTCTTCGACAACCAGATCACCCTCGTGCGCGAAGGCACGGAGGAGGAGCTCCTCGGCTGGATCAACCCGGTCCGCGCAAAGCAGTTCAGCGCCGACCGCAGCTACTTCTCCTGGATCATGCCCAAGAGCAGGAAGTACGAGATGACCACCAACCTGCACGGCGGTCCCCGCGCCTTTCTGATGAACGACGGCTACTACGCCCGCGTGCTCCCGATGGATATCTATCCGATCTTCCTCGCCAAGGCCTGCCTGGCCGGAGACATCGAAAAGATGGAGAAATTCGGCATCTACGAAGTGCTCCCCGAAGACCTCGCCACCTGCGAGTTCGTCGATCCGAGCAAGAACAACATCCAAGATATGATCGAACAGGGCATCAACCTGATGCTCAAGGAAATGGCTTAAAAGTATGAACCCGATTTTCGAAAAAGGCGGCAAACTCTACTGGCTGCATTCTACCGTTGATGCTTTTGAGACTTTCCTGCACGTGCCCGGCACCGTCACCAAGAAGGGCGCCCACGTGCGCGATTCGATCGATCTCAAGCGCATCCTAATCCTGGTGGTGATCGCCGCCGCCCCCGCAGCCCTCTTCGGCATGTGGAACGTCGGTTACCAGCACGGCCTGGCCACGGGCGACACCTCCCTCAACATCCTCGGCAACTGGTGGTACGGATTCCTCAAAGTCCTGCCCCTGTACCTGGTCTCTTACATCGTGGGTCTCGGCATCGAGTTCGCCTCCTGCCAGATCCGCGGAGAGGAAGTCAGCGAAGGCTATCTCGTGTCCGGATTCTTCATTCCGCTCATCGTCCCGGTGACCACCCCGCTGTGGATGCTCGCGCTCGCCGTCGCGTTCGCGGTCATCTTCGGCAAGGAAGTCTTCGGCGGCACGGGCATGAACATCGTCAACCCGGCGATCCTCACGCGCGCGTTCCTTTTCTTCTCCTACCCGAACTACATGTCCGGCTCCGAGTGCTGGATCGCCCACAAACCTGCCGAGCAGCTCGTGGACGGCTTCACCGGCGCGACTCCGCTCGCCCTGGAAGGCTCTGCCCAGTACAGTACGGACTTCTGGAGCATGTTCATCGGCACGGTGCCCGGCTCCGTGGGTGAGACTTCCGTGCTCGCTATCCTGCTCGGCGCCTGCATCCTGCTCTGGACCGGCATCGCCAGCTGGAAGATCATGCTCGGCGGCGTGCTCGGTGCCCTGCTTGTCGGCGGCATCGGCGACCTGGCCGGCATCTCCTCCATCTCCTGCCTGGAACAGCTCCTCTACGGCGGCTTCGCCTTCGGTATCGTCTTTATGGCAACCGACCCGGTGACCTCCGCCCAGACCGAGGCCGGCAAATGGATCTACGGCTTCCTGATCGGCGCCCTGTGCATCACCGTGCGCCTGTTCAACCCGGGCTATGCCGAGGGTATGATGCTCGCCATCCTGCTCTGCAACATCTTCGCACCGCTGATCGACCATTGCGTCATCGGCGCGCACCTGTCCCGCAAGGCCAAAAAACTCAAAACCGCATAGTGCTATGAATACCAACAGCAACGCATATACTGTCATCTACACCACGCTCGTGGTCGTAGTCGTGGCCGCGGTCCTGGCCTTCACGGCCATGAAACTCAAGCCGTCGCAGGACGCCAACGCCAAGGCGGAGACGCTCCGCCAGATGATGTCCGCCGCGCAGATCAAGCCTACGGACGAACTCTATGCCACCCGGAATACCGGCATCCTCCAGCTGTATGCCGACAACATCGACCACGCCTATACCATCGCCCTGGACGGCAGCCAGAACGGCTCGCTCTCCACCGACAAGGCCTCGATCGAGCTGGTGGACAACCTCAAGCCGCAGAACAAGGCCATCAAGGACGGCGGCGCCGTGACGCTTCCCGTCTATGTGTTCAAGAGCGGCGTGAGCGTGATTCCGGTCTATGGAGCCGGCCTCTGGGGCCCGATCTGGGGCTACATCGCCTTCCAGCCGGACGGCAAGACCATCGCCGGCGCCTACTTCGACCACGAATCCGAGACGCCGGGCCTCGGCGCCAAGATCAAGGACGAAGCCTGGTTCCGTGAGGGCTTCATCGGCAAGCAGGTCGCCTTCGGCACCGAAGAGCCGTTCGTCCTCGCCAAGAACGCCACCAAGGGCGGCGCAGAAAACGCCGTGGACGCCATCACCGGCGCCACGATGACCTCCAAGGGTCTGGGCGAAGCGCTGAACGTCTGGTTCAAGGCATACGAGAAGCATTTCAGCACCTTTAAAGCAGAGGAGGATTAATTATGGACCAGAAACTCAAAGAAACCATTCTCAACCCGATTCTGAAGGGCAACCCGATCACCGTCCTCATTCTCGGCATCTGCTCCTCGCTGGCCGTGACCGTCCAGCTGAAGGGCGCCATCGTGATGGCGATTTCCGTGACCCTCGTCACGGGCCTGTCCAGTCTCGTGGTCTCGCTGCTGCGCAATACGATCCCGATGCGCGTGCGCATCATCGTGCAGCTCGTCGTCGTGGCCCTGATGGTGATCCTCGTGGACCAGATCCTCAAGGCCGGCGAAGGCACCTATGCGATTGACAAGCAGCTCTCCGTGTATATCGGCCTGATCATCACCAACTGCATCGTGATGGGACGCATCGAGGCTTTCGCCCTCGGCAACAAGCCCATCCCTTCCCTGCTGGACGGTCTTGCCAATGGCGTCGGCTACGGCCTGATCCTCGTCATCGTCGCCTTCTTCCGCGAACTGTTCGGAAGCGGCACCCTGTTCGGAATCCAGATCCTGCCTGCCGGTTATATTCCCAACAACCTCGTGATCCTGCCGCCGTTCGCACTGATCCTGCTCGGATGCATCATCTGGGCGCACCGCGCATACGACAAGGACCTCCAGGAGAAATAACAGACCCGCCCTATGGAATACATCAGCTTATTCGTCAAGTCAATCTTTGTTGACAATATGATCTTCGCATACTTCCTGGGTATGTGCTCATACCTGGCAGTATCGAAGAATGTGAAGACAGCCAACGGCCTGGGCCTCGCTGTTATCTTCGTGCTCTTCTGCACGCTCCCGATCAACTGGGTGCTCAACACCTACGTGCTCCAGCCGGGCGCCCTCAAGTGGCTCGGCCCCCAGTTCGCGGACGTGGACCTGAGCTTCCTGAGCTTCATCATCTTCATCGCGGTGATCGCCGCCTTCGTGCAGATCGTCGAGATGGTCGTGGAGAAGTACCTCCCCTCGCTCTACTCCTCGCTCGGTATCTTCCTGCCTCTGATCGCGGTGAACTGCTCCATCCTGGGCGGTTCCCTGTTCATGCAGCAGCGTGACTTCACCGGCCTCGGGGAGTCCGCCGTCTACGCACTCGGCTCCGGCATCGGCTGGTACCTCGCCATCGTGTGCCTGGCCGCCATCCGCGAGAAACTGTCCTACAGCAACGTCCCCGCTCCCCTCAAGGGCATCGGCATCACCTTCATCACGGTGGGCCTGATGGGCATGGCGTTCATGATCTTTATGGGTATTCAATTATAGGAGGAAAGCGCTATGACACCTACCATTTTAGCATCCATCGCAGTCATCGTCGTCGTCACGGTCCTGCTGGTCATCCTCCTGCTGGCCATCAAGTCGGTCGTCACGCCGAAAGGCACGATCCAGATCGACATCAACAACGGCAAGAAGACCCTCTCCGTCAATCCGGGCGGCTCGCTGATGAACACGCTCGCCGAGCAGAAGATCTTCCTCCCCTCCGCCTGCGGCGGCAAGGCCAACTGCGGCCAGTGCAAAGTCCAGGTGCTTGAGGGCGGCGGCGAGATTCTCCCGACCGAGGTCGGCTTCTTCAACCGGAAGCAGATCAAGGACGGCTGGCGCCTGGGCTGCCAGGTCAAAGTCAAGGACAACCTCAAGATCCAGGTGGCCGACTCCGCCCTGTCCGTCAAGAAACTCGAGTGCGAGGTCATCTCCAACAAGAACGTCGCCACGTTCATCAAGGAGTTCACCGTCAAGCTCCCCGAGGGCGAGAACCTCGAGTTCAAGAGCGGTGAGTACATCCAGATCGACATCCCCGCCTACCACCTCTATTTCAAGGACATCGAGGTAGAGCCCGAGTACCGCGCCGACTGGGAGAAGTACGGATTCTTCAACCTCGAGTCCGTCAACCCGACCCCGACCATCCGCGCCTACTCCATGGCTTCCTATCCGGGCGAGAAGGGCATCATCAAGCTCAACGTGCGTATCGCCACGCCGCCGTTTGACCGCAGCGTGCCGCGCGAGCAGGGCCCGAAGCTCCTCCCGGTGAATCCGGGTATCGCGTCCTCCTATGTCTTTACCCGCAAGCCGGGCGACAAGGTGATGATCAGCGGTCCCTACGGCGAGTTCCTTCTTCCGAAGGACGATCCGGACAACGTCGAATACATCTTCGTGGGCGGCGGCGCCGGCATGGCCCCGCTCCGCAGCCACATCATGCAGCTCTTCAAGACCCTCAGGACCGGTCGCAAGGTCAGCTTCTTCTATGGCGCCCGCGCCCTCGTCGAGGCCTTCTACCTGGAGGACTTCGCCGAGATCGAGAAGGAGTTCCCGAACTTCAAGTTCTACCTGGCCCTCGACCGTCCGGATCCCGCTGCCGATGCGGCCGGCGTGAAGTACACCCCGGGCTTCGTACACAACGTGATGAACGAGACCTATCTCAAGAACCACGAGACGCCCGAGGACATCAAGTACTTCATGTGCGGTCCTCCGATGATGGTCGCCTCGGTCAACAACCTGCTTGACTCGCTCGGCGTCCCTCCGGAGAACATCCTCTACGACAACTTCGGCGGTTAATCCGATGATAAAAAACAACCCGGGACACGGGTTGTTTTTTTTATCATCATAAAAAAAAAGTATTACCCCCTCAAGATTTTTATCATTCCTTGCCGGTCTCGCGCCTTCCGTGTAGTTTTGCGGCATATGAAAACGACCACGAAACCCGGGAGCCGGCAGCTCTCATTATCATTTTGCCCGATTGACCTTTTCCAGCGCTGCGGTGCTCTGCCCGGCGCGGGGTCCGTTCTATCGAAAGTGCTACTTATTCTCTGTCTGTGTCTCTCCCTGCCGGCTCTACCGGTTTCGTGCAGCCGGGACGCCCTGCAGGACAGCGGGCCGAAACCGGAGCCGCCCGTCGTGGTGGACTCCGTCCTGACCCGGATCCGCATGGACTGCGGCGAGCAGAGCGTCAGGAGGCTGGACCTGTTCATCTACAGTGCCGGCGGCACACGCCCTCTCGAGCATCATCTTCGCTATGATGCCCTCCCCGAGGAAGCCTTCGGACTGCCTACCCTGCCGGGAGAAAAAATCCTCGTGGGCATCGCCAACAGCCCGCACGACTTCAATCTCAATGCGCTCGCACGCTATGACGCGATGGAGCAGCTCGCCTTCCTGTTCTCCGACGACGATCCGGCATTCCCCGTCCTGGGCGGCCGGACCGTGACGGTATCCAACGCCGGGGAGGTCCGCCTGACTCCCCTGCTCTGCCGTGTGCGGCTCGCCGCCGTCAGCAACAGCATGGACGGCTACGAACTGCTGGAGGATCCCGCTGTCCGGCTGTGCGATATGCCGAACGCGGCGGAGATCCTGCGGGAGAAGGACTTCCGGCCGACTGAACTGATTGATTCCGAGGTATGGACACCGCTGCCGTATGATGTCGGCTTCTTCACGCAGGAGCCGGGCATCGAGCTCTGGTGCTACCCCAACGACACCCCCGAGACCACGCTCGGCGTCCCCCGTCCTACGCTCGAATTCCGCTGCCGAATCCGGGGCGGGAACTGTTCCTTCCAGGTACCCCTGCCACCCTTGCCGCGCGCCAGCTCGGTCGATGTGGAGCTGACCATCGACGGCCCGGGCAGCCTCCGCTACAAGGTCCGTCAGACGGATAGCATCGACGAATAGATATCGAAGTACTGCTTTGCCGCATTTTCCCAGGTGAAACGGGACAGATGCTCCTCCACCTGCTCCCGGGAGACCTGCCCGGAAGCGAACGCGTCCATCCCGCGCCGGAATTCCTCCTGCATCCCTCCGGGATCGAAAGCTTCGTTGAAATAGAACGCGACGGAGCCGCCCACCTCCGGGAGTGACGTCCGGGAGGAGCAGAACACGGGTTTGTAGTACTGCATCGCCTCGAGGACCGGGAGTCCGAAACCTTCCGTCAGCGAGGGGAAAAGGAATGCACTGCAATGCCGGAGATACCACTGTTTCTCGGATTCCCCCACCGCACCGGTCAGATGGACCCGGTCCAGGACACCCCACCTGCGGGCTTCATCCAGGATGTCCTCGCAGCAGGATTTGTCCCCGTCCGGCCCGACGATATAGAGTTCATACTCATTCCCGCGGAGCAGCGCCGGCAGGCAACGCTGGTTCTTGCTGGGGACCACGCGGCTGAGCGTGAGCAGGAAGGGGCGCGACGGAAGAGGATCGGGATCCGTCACAAGCCCGTCGTATCGTTCGAAGCCGTTGTACACCACATCCACCGCCTTCCCGCGCAATTCCAGATTGTCCAGAAGATCCTTGCGCGTGTATTCCGAGATGACGGCAATCCGGTCGGAGGCGTCCACGGAGCGCTGCCACCGGTGTCTGAGGTACTGCTTCCGTTTGTCGGACGCGTCCACGTGCAGGTAATTCAGGTCGTGGATCGTGGTCAGGACGCGGACTCGTCGCCCGGAGGGCATATAACGGGACCGCTGGCGCGCGCAATGCCACAAAGAGACATCCTTCTCCAGCGGAAGATAGTACTTGTGCCAGTGCCGGAAAGCCTTGTACCGGACAGCGGGGCCGAAATCCCCGATCCGGTCCTCCGGCAAGTATAAACCCAGGTCCACACCCCGGGCATGCGCCTCCGCCGCCAGGGCGGAAGCAAGCTGATCGCAAAAGGAATGGAATCCCGAACACGGGATCCGAAGTTGTTCACAATCGAAATAGATCATCGTCTTTCTTACTTTTGGGCAGACAGCAGCACATCCACCCGCTCCACGATCTGCTCCGGCGAAATCTCCCGGAGACAGGCCAGGTCGCCCCGATGGCACCTGCCCTCTCCGTAGACGCTGCACGGCCGGCAGCTGAGCCCGAGCTGGACGTAATTGCGCTCCGGGACGGCCCCCCAGGCGGAATAGCCGACCGCCGGGTGCGTGGCGCCCCAGACCGCCACCAGCGGCGCACCGGCCAGCGAAGCCATGTGCATCGCGGAAGAGTCCATCGTGATCACGGCATCCAGATGCGCCATCAAGGCCACCTCCCCGGCCAGATCGGTCTTACCGAACACCGAGGTCAGATTCGGGAAAGCCGCTGCCATCCGGTCAGCATAGGAGCACTCTTCTCCGGGTCCGGAAAAGAGGAACACCCGGTCATATCGGGCACACAGCGCCGCAACCAGCCTGTCCCTCAGGTCCTCCGGATAGGTCTTGAGCGGGGACAGGGAGAAAGGCGCGAAGCCCACCCAGAGGCCGGGAGTCCGTTCGCCGAATACCGCAGGCAGGGGCAGCTCCGCACGGCCGGGGACGGGAGGCGGTGCAATCGGGTAGCCCAGACGGGCAAACACGTCACAGAAGCGCAGCACGTTGTTGCGGAGCACCCGGACCCGTTTGTTCTTCCGGCGCAGCAGCGGCCTGCGCCCGCACTTGTCCTGACGGTAGGATGCCGTCCGGACGCCCCGGATCCCGAGCAGGAAGCGGACGGCCTTGCCGCGAACCTCGTTCCGCATATCGGCGACCAGGTCCACCCCTCGCTGCGAAGCGTCCCGGACAATCTGCCCCACGGAGTCCACCGGGATAAAGTCCAGATCCGGAATTCCGTAGAAGAAGGCCGGCATCCGCTTCTTGGTCGCGATCAGGATGCCCAGGTCGGGATAGGTCGCACGGAGCATCCTGACGGCATGGACCAACATCGCGACGTCGCCGATACCGGCAGACCGGAGAATGAGCATCCGGGGCATTACTTCTTCGCGTACAGGACCGGATTGGTATCCGCGTCGTTATACATCTTCATCTGCTTGTACACCTTCATATACTTGGCACCCGAGGCGATATCCTCCAGCAGCTCGGAAATCGCCTGCGTGAGGTCGAGGCGCTGCTGCAGGAGCACGGCCAGCTTGTCGGCACAGCGGCGGACGTGCTCCCCGGAGGCATCGCTCCGCTCCGTCTCCCTGCGCATATGATAGATCTTCAGGGCGAGGATGGACAGGCGGTCGATCGCCCAGGCCGGAGTCTCCGTATTGATCCGGGCTCCCTCCTGCGGACGGATATCCTTGAAGCGGTTCAGGAACCAGGAATCGATATACTCCACCATGTCCGTACGGTCCTGGTTGGAGCGGTCGATCCGGCGCTTGATCGAGAGTGCGGCGACAGGGTCGATCTCGGGGTCGCGGATAATGTCCTCCAGATGCCACTGCACCGTGTCAATCCAGTTTTTACGGTACAGCAGGAACTCCAGGCTGCCCTCGGCATAAGGATTCGGGCAGGGGGCGTCCACGTCATCTGTGCGGTGATAATCGGCAATGACCCGGTCGAACAGGTCATTCATAAGCGAAATAGTCATCTCCATATCCGTAGTGTTATTAATTGATTACAAGATGTCCCGGAAGCGATCCGGGATGCGGACCACGATCTTGAGGCCGAACATGGCCGGTTTGTTGAGTGCATAGGGTGGACGCACCAGCGTCTGGCAGCAGCGCGCGAACCGCGTCCAGCGCCCGAAGTCCCGGGCGGGCAGGTCCGTGACATAGCGGATGGCGCGCGAGCGCTTCTGCATATGCCTGCCCCAGCCCTGGCTGAGCCGGTCGGCATCGCGGAAGCGGTCCTGCAGGCGTTTCATGTCAAAGTACCCGAAATGAAACAGATACAGGTCCCGGGCAATCTGGAAATCGTGCCCCTTGACCCGGTGGAATCCCGACCCCCAGACGCAGGGACGGGCGATGACGGAAGGCTTGGTGTAGCGCGTCCCGATCTGGGCATAATGCCGCTGATGCAGGAACGGCTCCGCGTCCGTGATGTCCGCCTCTTCGCCCAGTTTCTGGCCGAAATCCAGGCCCAGCGCGGACAGGCTCCAGCCGATCTTCTGCCGCGACAGGAATTCCGGAAGCGAGAGGCCCAGCGCGGGATCGACGACGACGAACTCGTCGGCATCCACCCCGATTACGAGGTCATAACCGCTGTCCAGCAGCGCGGCCGCCTGACCGGAGAGGAACTTGAGCCGTCCCTTCTCCGCGGAGACCACCTGCGTGCCGATTTTCTCGTGCAGCACGGCGTGCGTCCCCTCGCAGAAGGAGCCGATCTGCTGATCCAGTCCGTCAAAGAAAATATACAGATTCTCCCGCCCCAGCTGCGCACCGTAGTATTCCACCCACTTTCGCAGGTAGAAGTCGTCGTTGCGGACCATCGTCAGGGCGGCTATCTTTTTCATAAATATCTGGCAGTAAATGTGTCTGCATGCTTAAGCTCTTCGGGCGTGCCTTCGAACACGACCCGTCCGCCGTCCTCGCCCGCGTCGGGCCCCAGGTCGATCACCCAGTCGGCCGCGCGGATCACGTCCACGTTGTGCTCCACCACCACCAGCGAATGGCCGGCGGAGAGCAGCGCGTCAAACGCCTGCAGCAATTTCTCCACATCGAAGAAATGCAGGCCGGTCGTCGGCTCGTCGAACAGGAAGAGGATGCGCTCGGACTTGGCCTTTCCGCGGCTCAGCGACAGGAACCAGGCCAGTTTGATGCGCTGGCTCTCGCCGCCGGACAGCGTAGAACTGCTCTGTCCCAGCTTGAGGTAGCCCAGGCCCACGTCCTGAAGCGGACGAAGCAGGGCCGCGGCAGTCTTCGCCTCGTCTTCCGTGCCTTCCGAGAAGAAGTCCACCGCCTCGTCCACGCTCATCGACAGGATGTCGTCGATGTTCTTGCCGCGATAGCGGACCTCCAGCACCTCGGGCTTGAAGCGCTTGCCGCCGCACTCCTCGCAGACCATCTCCACATCGGCCATGAACTGCATCCCGATGCGCACGACTCCCTCGCCCTGGCACTCCGGACAGCGGCCGCCGTCGGTATTGAAAGAGAAATGGTTGGCCGTCAGCCCGGCAATCTTGGACGCCTGCTGGGCGGCCATCAGCTTGCGGATGCTGTCATAGGCCTTGAGGTAGGTCACGGCATTGGAGCGGGAACTCCGCCCGATGGGGTTCTGATCCACGTACTCCACCCGCGTGATGCGGTCCAGATTGCCGGAGAGCCCCCGGTGCGTCCCGGGCTGGTCGCCGGCTTCATTGATCCGGCGATACAGCGCGGGATACAGGATGTCGCCCACCAGCGAGGACTTGCCGGAGCCGGACACGCCGGTCACGACAGTCAGAACGCCCAGAGGGAAGCGGACGTCGATGTCTTTCAGGTTGTGCTCCATCGCCCCCTCCACCGTGATCTGGTAGTTCCAGGGACGCTTCTCCCGGAGGTAGCGGTGCTTGCCACCGTCCAGATACCGGAGTGTCAGGGATCGCTCGATATCGGAAGGCCGGGCCTTGTCGGCCTTGCCGTTGTAGACGATCTCGCCGCCGTTCACACCCGCCAGTGGCCCCATATCGATCAACAGGTCGGCCGCGCGGATGATCTCCTCGTCGTGCTCGACCACGATGACGGTATTACCGATGTCACGCAGGCGCCGGAGCACGCCGATCAGCCGTTCGGTATCGCGCGGATGCAGGCCGATGCTCGGCTCGTCGAGGATGTACATCGAGCCCACCAGGCTCGAGCCCAGCGCCGTCACGAGGTTCACGCGCTGGCTCTCTCCGCCGGAGAGCGTGTTGCAGGCCCGGTCCAGCGTCAGGTAGCCCAGTCCCACGTCGTCAATGCACTGCAGACGCGAGCGGATTTCCGCCAGCGGTTCCGCGACGATCTCCCGCTCCGAGGGGCTGAGCGCCAGCGAATCGAAAAACGCGCCCGCCTCCCTGACATTCATCGTCAGCACTTCGTGGATATTCTTGCCGCCCACCTTGACCCAGAGGGCTTCACGCCTGAGACGGCTGCCGCCACAGGCCGTACACGTGGCCCGGCCGCTGAAACGGCTGAGCATATACTTGTACTGGATCTTGTAGCGCTGCGTCTCCACCCAGGAGAAAAAGTCATTGATCCCGACGAACGTATGGGGTTCTCCTTCGACGTATTTCTTATTCCAGATGAGATCCCGGGCCTCGCGGGAAAGGTTGCAGTACGGCTCGAAAACGGGAATCCCGTAATGCTCCGCCTCTGCGATGAGCATATCCTTGAACCAGCTCATTTTCTCCCCGCGCCAACAGGCGATGGCCCCGTCGTAAATGCTCTTGGTCTTGTCCGGGACCACGAGATCCTCGCTGACCCCGATGATCTTGCCCAGGCCGCCGCAGGTCGGACAGGCACCCAGCGGCGAATTGAAACTGAACAGGAATTCGTCCGGCACGCGGAACGTGATGCCGTCCAGTTCGAAGCGGTCGCAGAACGGCCGCAGACGACCGTCTTCGGCCGCCAGGGCGATCCGTCCGTCTCCCCGGGAGAACGCGTCCGCCACGGAAGCAAGCAGGCGCGTGCGGGTGTCGCCGGACGGCGCGCCGGCCAGGCGTGCCCGGTCCACCAGCAGCCAGGCTTCGGGGATGCCGTCGGCCCCCTGCTGCAGCGCGTCATCGATTTTGAGCGGAGCGCCGGACACGAAAAGCCGGTTGTAGCCATCTTCCTTGAGCCGGAGGAGCAGTTCCGTACGGTCCTTGCGCTCCTCCCATTTCAGATCGGCGAGTACGTACCAGGTCCCCTCGCCCGCCCCGGCCATCCAGTCCAGCACGTCGCCGACGGACTCACGCCGGACCTCCCGGCCCGAGACCGGAGAATAGGTCCGCCCGATGCGGGCGTACACCAGCCGCAGGAAATCATATATCTCCGTGGTCGTGGCCACGGTGGAACGCGGATTGCGGGTGCTGACTTTCTGTTCGATGGCGATGGCAGGCGGGATGCCGTCGATGCCGTCCACGTCGGGTTTGGTCATCCGTCCGAGAAACTGCCGGGCGTAGGACGAGAGGCTCTCGGAGAAACGCCGCTGCCCCTCGGCATAGAGCGTATCAAAGGCCAGGGAGGACTTGCCCGATCCGGAAATGCCCGTGACAACTACGAACTTCCCGCGGGGAATCCGCAGGGTCAAGTTCTTGAGATTGTTGACCCTGGCGCCCTTGATCTCAATATATTCTTCCACAAATTACTCCTCTTCTTCCTTTTTGAGGTTCGCAAGCATGTCGCGGCCCCAGAGGATCCAGACCGCGGCAATCACGGCACCCAGGAAGATGCTCACCATCAGGATCGTCGACTTGGAGGTGTTGCTTCGCTTGAGCGGCACCTGCGGCGGGTTGATCATCGTGAAGACCGGCGTCTCCTGCTGCACCTTCGCCTTGGCGGCCTGAAGCTGCTGGGAGCAGGTGTTGTAGAGCTGGTAGTTGAGCTGCATCTCATTCTGCAGGCGCTCCTGCTCCGTCATCACGCGCTGCAGGACGACTCCCTGATTGCGGTCCACATAGCTGGCATAGCGCTGCTGCGCTTCGAAATACTTCTCCCGGGACTCGTCGTACAGCTTCTGGTAATACTCCAGATCCTGGCGCGCCTTCTCCGTGCGATAATTGGTCACGTAGGTCTGCAGGCGGCTGATCACCTCGTTCGAGATCCGTGCCGCCACATCCGGGTCCTGGGCCGTGACGGACAGGGAGATGATCGAAGTCTTCTTGTCCACGGCCAGGCTCACGTTCTGGCGGATGGCGTTGGCGATCTTCTCCTGCTCTTCCGTGAGTTTCTGCGGATTCAGGTCCGCAAAGCCCTCCACCTTCTCTTCCTTCTCCCGAAACAGGCCGGCAAACCATCCCAGCGCCTTGAAAGGAGCGCTCATCACCGCACCCCACCAGGGGGCGCGGTTATACTCCTTCAGGTAGGTGTAGTAGTCGCAGTGCGAGACGCCCTTCACTTCCTTGAAGTCCACCTGGACCGGGAAAAGTTCCACCACGAACGGCGTGGAGGACACGATGTCCGGATACAGCTCCGGATACACGGCATCCGCAGAACTCATCGAGCCGAGGTTCACGCCCGCCAGGCTCGCCAGCGAACTCAGGCCGCCCCCGCCCGTCTTGCTGACGGATTCCGGAGCGAGTTTGCTGCTGGAAGTGAATTCCCTGGGGACGCTGAAGCCGATCACCAGGCCCACGGCCGCGGCAATGCCGCACCACTTCAGAATCATCTTCCACTCCTTCAAGAGCTTGCGGAGCAGCTCCATGATATCGATCTCGTCGTACTCCTCCTCCACGCGCTGGGGTTCGGTATATTTCCGGTTCTCTTCCATAGGGCCTACTTTTTAAACAGGTTGACAAGCGTGGCGACCATCGTGGCGAGCGAAGCCGCGGAGGAACTCATCGACATGATCTCGGCGGCAGACATGCCCTTGGTCTCCGGGCGCTGCGGGACAACGATCTCACAGCCCGGCTCGATGGTGGCCCCGGCGGAGCCGACGGTCCGGACATTGCCGTTCATATAGACGATATAGGTCTTGCTCCGCTGGGAGCGGAAGCCGTAGCCGCCGGCCTGGGAAATGTAGTAGCGGAGCGGCTTGCCCGGCACATAGATGACCGTGTTCGGATACAGGACGTTGCCGCTGATGCGGACCGTGCTGATCTGCTCCGGCACATAGATGCGGTCACCTTCGCGCAGGATCGGATCATACTCGGACCCCGGCTTCTCGACGGCCTTGTCCAGTTCGATACCCACGGTGAAACTCTCCGAGAGCGTGAGGTTCTCCAGCTTGAGGGAATCCCGGCGGGAGCCGTTCCTGGCCATCTTCAACAGGGCCTGCTGCACGTTGCGCTCCTCCTCGCTCTGCTTGCGGGTCAGGATGCTGCCGCGCAGGAAGGCCTGCTTGGTCGTGCCGCCGGCACGCTTGATCAGGTCGGAGGCACGTTCGCCTTCCGTCAGGAGGACATATTCGCCCGGGAAGGCCACCTCGCCGTCGATCGACACGAAACGCTGGGTCCGGAAGGCCGGGCTCTTGCGCACGGACACCACGTCATAAGGCTGCAGGATGAAACGCTCCCCGCCGTCGATCAGCAGGCCGTCCTTCAGGGGGAAGGAGAACGTCTCGCCGATGGAATCCCTCGGCATCAGGCTGGTCGCATCCGTCACGCGGCGCGACACATCCACCCGGGCCGTCGAAGCTCCGTCCAGCAGACCGCCGGCCAGCAGGATAAGATCCTCGACCGTGGTATTCGCAGTATAGGGGAACACGCCCGGCTCCTTGACGAAACCGTTGATGGTCAGGGAACCCGGATCAACAAGTTCCTTGTTGGAGGCGATGGTCAGAATATCGTTTTTCCGGAGAAGGACGTCCGGGGCATCACCGTTGAGAATGCCGGCGATATCGACGGACATCGAAGCGAAGGTCAGGTCGGGCTGCTCACGCACCAGCACGGCACGACCCAGGAAGGCATCCTCCTTCGGACCGCCCGCAGCGCGGACCAGCTGGCGGACCGTGGCGATGTCGCCGCCCAGTTCGAACAGTCCGGGACGGAAGACGGAACCGCGGATCTCCACTTTGTTGGAGAAGCGCTCCATCGTCTCGCCCACATAGACTTCATCCCCGTCCTTCATCGCGAAGGAGCCGTAGGAGGCCTTCTTGACCGTATAGACCTGGCGCTCGGCGCCCATCTGGCGGATCACGCGGACATCGTCCTGGTAGGCCTTGCTGCCGAAGCCGCCGGCATACTGGATCAGGTCGGCGACCGTCTCGCCCTCGGCCAGTTCATAGAACATCTGGCGCTTGACGTTGCCTGCCGCCTGGACGAGGTTCACGTACGGCGGCACGATGACCACGTCGCCCTCCTTGAGGGTGATGTCGCTGTCGGAGCGTCCGTTGAACAGGTAGCCGTAGACATCCACGGTGGCGATCTGCTCCCCGCCGCGGACCACCTTGATGGCGCGCAGGGAACCGTTATCCGTCACGCCGCCGGCGTTGTACAGGGCATTGAATACCGTGGAGAACGGCGACAGGCGGAAGGTGCCCGGCATCTCCACCTCCCCCATCACGTTCACCATGATGGTGCGGATATTGCGCAAGGTGATGCTTACGGTCGTGTTCGGCTTGCTGCCGCCGATGCTGGCATATTTGCTCACCAGGGCGCGGCGCAGCTTCTCACGGGCCTCCTTGATCGTGAGGCCGCCCAGCTGCACCTGGCCGATCTGGCTGATGTTGATCGTGCCCTCCGGGGAAATGGTCTTGGAATAGCTGTCCTCGCTGTAGCCGTAAATCTCGATCTGGAGCTGGTCGCCGGGCCCGAGCTGGTAGCTCTCCGGAGTGGCCAGGTTTTCATTCGGCTCGAAAGTAAGTTCCTGTCCGTAGAAAATATCGTGGCCGAAAATCTGCAGGCTGTCGGGAATCTCTTCGTCTTTCGGCCTCATGGTGCGCATCAGTTCCTCGATGGAAGCCTGCTCCTTGGGTTTGTTCAATTCCTCACGCTGCGCCTCGAAACTGCTTTGGTCGCGTTTCGGATCCACCTGGACATTGCGGCGGCTCTTCTTGCGGGGCTGCTGGAGGCTGCCGCTGCCCATCTGGTTGCCGTATTCATCTTCGAACTGGCCGTCCCGGCGGGTGTCGCCCCGGCGCAGGCCGGCCCCGGAATTGCGGCTGAAGCCCTCATCGTTCATCGACTCGGATCCGTTCTTGCCTTGGCTGCCGAGTCCTTCCGCCTGGACCTTGTCCTTGATGCGCTGTGCCTGCTCCATCGTCACGCCCCGTGCCAGGAGCTCCTTGGTGATCGCGTCCTGGCTCTTGCCGGAGGCCATGGCGGACTTCACATAGGAAATCACCTGATCATCGGTCATCTGTGCATAGCTGAGCCCGCAAGTGAGAAGCACGGCTAAAAACAATCCTATTTTCTTCATATTGCTCT
Source organism: Bacteroidales bacterium (assembly GCA_017458145.1). Classification (GTDB taxonomy): domain Bacteria; phylum Bacteroidota; class Bacteroidia; order Bacteroidales; family UBA932; genus Cryptobacteroides. Next base: position 38,021 of record JAFTGA010000038.1, read on the forward strand.
GTGTGTCTGCAAATGGTCATTAAACATACAAAGATAAAGCGTTTTCGTATGAAAACCAAATCCGGCAAACCCTCGCCGGCGTTTTCAGACAAATGGCGAAAGATTAAAAAAAATTCGAAAGGTGCTTGCGGATTTCCAAATTATGCCTATCTTTGCATCCGCATTCGGAAACGAAAGTACCTGGTGTGGTAGTTCAGTTTGGTTAGAATGCCGGCCTGTCACGCCGGAGGTCGCGAGTTCGAGCCTCGTCCGCACCGCAAAGCCCGTAAATTTGTTGATTAGCAACGATTTACGGGCTTTTTTCATGCACAAAGCCACGACATCCGGCCTATAACCTTGTCAAAAAGTGTAAAAAGGCGTCGATTACACTGATTCACGACATCCGGTCCATCTGCGGGGATGTACACGCCTGCGGCACGATACTATGTAAAGGAATGCAGCAAGGACAAGCTGGTGCTCACCCGCGAAGAGGTGAATGTGGACGGGCCGAATCTGCTTGAGGGCGATGTGACCTTCCGGAGGATGGGAATTTATACGAAGTAATCATTCAGCTATCTTCCAGGAATCAATGCAACGATTCTCCGTAGAGAAGCGGACGCCGATTTTGAAGATCTTGCGTTTGTCGTCAGCAAACCGGCGGGCATAGCCCTTTTCCTCAATCTGCTGAAGGGCTGCCTCGACGGTGTCGTTTATCTTGATCTCAATGATGTAGATATACTCCCTGGTCTGGAGCAGGACGTCAATCCGGCCATTGGAGGTGGCCTTCTCCACCTCAACATACTCTCCCATGAGTTCCAGGATGATGTACATCGCATACTGGAAATCCTTCTCCGAATCTCCTTGGATCTGATAGCTGGTTTTTGCGAAGAGTGCCTCCAACTTTTGCATAAAGCCCTCGGCGTTTCCGCTTCGGATATCACGGGACATTCTGGAAATCAGGGCATCGGTAGATTCCGCCTGAACAGGAGCATAGAAATTCAGAAGGTAGTTCAAAAAACCGTCCTTGACTTCTTTGTTCGGGAAGCCGACCTTATAGAGTTTATACTCTTTGTCGTAATCCATGATGGTCAGATAGCCGGCCTGATATAGGAACGGGACTGGATTGGCAAAAGCCGAGTCCACGTTGGTGAGAAGCCTAGAACCCACTTCGTCTCCAGAAAGACGGGTGACGTCGTAAGAGGTTTCCTTCATCATCTTGACCAGGAAGGAAGGTGTGCCCGTCTCAAACCAGTATTCCTTGAATTCTCCTGAGTCAAATGTATTCAATACACTGAAAGGATTGTAAATCCCCATGGAGTTCTGGCGGAAATGATAACCGTCATACATTTCTGCCAACTGGGTGTAGGTCTCTTTGACGCTCAGGTCATTGGCTTCGGCCAGTTCTTTGACACTTTCACCAAAGTATTTTTTAAGATCCTTCTCTGAAATGCCGCAGATGTCCGTATAGCGGGCATCCATGGAGATGTCCTTAAGGTTGTTGAGACCACTGAAAATGCTGAGTTTACCAATCTTGGTGACACCGGTAAGGAAGCCAAACTTGATGCAGGCATCCTTGGCTTTTATTACGCCATAGAAACCTTGAAGAAGGCTGCGGAAAGATTCATTCAACTTCTCGTCACCCAATGAGTCCACAATAGGCTTGTCGTATTCATCAATGAGAATGACAACGCCTAAACCAGTCTTTGCGTAGGCAGCATCGATGACATCCTTGAAACGTGCTTCCGGAGACTCAAACTGGGGCTTGACTCCATAGAGGCCTTCCAACTTTACCAGGTGCTGAAATAAGGTCTCTGTGAGGTCTGAAATGCTTTTATACTGTTTCCCGCTCAGGTCGAACCGCAGTACCGGATACTGGATCCAATCTCTTTCCAGGTCTGCGATAGCCAGGCCGTCAAACAATTCTTTCTTGCCGCTGAAATAGGCTTCCATCGTGGAAACCAGCAGGCTCTTGCCGAAACGGCGAGGACGGCTGAGGAAGTAATAGCCTCCCTTCTGGGCCATCTTGTAAACAATGTCCGTCTTGTCCACATAGACGAAACCGTCTTTACGGATTTTCTCGAAGTCTTGTATGCCAATCGGATAAAGCATTTTGCGTGCAGGTTTTTGGCCAAGGACAAAGTTAAGGCTTTATTCTGAATTCACTGTCATAATGTTGTTTTTTGTTATGGCGCTTTTCATAGTAGCCGCGGGTGATTTTGCAGAAGAGGAGGCGCATGTCGGCAAGAATTAACTAACTTTGTCTTTGATAATCACGGACTGTCGTCCCGCAAAAGAGGGCCCTGTCTTTATCACCGCCGGGCATACGCTCTACGCCCGGCCCTGAAGGGTTTCTCTTCCTTTGGAGAAAAGGGCATCATTGCTCTTTGGCGAATGCCTTCGCATATTCAAACACAAAGACAGCAGATAAATGAAAATAATTCGGGCTTTCTTTCGAAATGTGCGGAAAATTACCGAATTTTGCGCCGCAAATTGAAAAGTAAATAATATCATATGAAAAAGTCGATTCTTTCCTTCTTCTGCCTTGCTGCGATGGCCGCCTGTACCTCCAGCCCGGAGGATGTCACGAACAAACTGGACGCCTATGCCACCGTGGAGATCGGGGCCGATTCCTTCTCCGGCATTTCGGACAACGGCAGGCAGGTGCTCAACTATTTCAAGCAGATCTGCGGCGAGGTGGACAATATCTACTGGGACCAGAGTTTCGGCGACAAGAAGCTGATGACCAAGCTCCCGACTGACGCCCAGCGCGTATTCGCCCTGGTGAACTACGGTCCGTGGGACCGCCTGGACGGCCAGAGCTTCGTGGAGGGTTACGGCGAGCGCCCGCTCGGCGCCAACTTCTACCCGGCCGACATGACGGACGCGGAGTTCGAAGCGCTGGACAACCCGGACAAGAACAGCCCCTACACCCTGATCCGCCGGGATGCTGACGGAAAACTTCAGGTGATCTGGTACCACGACGCCTACAAGGAGACGCTCGGCCGCCTGTCCAACAGTCTGCACGCCGCTGCGGACTATACCATCAAGCCCAGCGTGCGCAATTACCTGCTCAAGAAGATCGATGCGATGAACACCGACAGTTACTACGAGAGCGACCTCGCCTGGATTGAGATGAACGACAGCAAGATGGATCTCGTGATCGGCCCGAACATGACCAAGGATGACCGCCGCTATGGCATCAAGGCATCCTACGAAGCCTACGTGCTGCTCAAGGACCTGGAGCTCACCCAGACGCTCAACGAATTCACCGAAATGCTTCCCGAGCTGCAGCAGGCCCTTCCCGTGCGGGATGAATACAAGGCTTTCGTCCCCGGCACCGCCTCCACCATCTTCGCCTACAAGGCCCTGAGCTATGCCGGTGCGGCCAACGCCGGTATCAAGAAAATCGCCCTCAACCTCCCCTATAATCCGCAGGTCCAGGCTGAGGCGGGCACCCGCACCGCCCTGATGAGCAATGTGAGCAAGGCCAAGTTCCAGAAAAACGTCCGGCCGGCCGGACGGCTGCTCCTCGAGCGCGAGCAGCAGAACTGCCTTGACGAAGATGCCTTCCTGTGGAACATCGCCTTCCGCGAAGTGGCCCACGGCCTCGGCGTCAAGGAGACCGTAAACGGCAAGGGCAGCATCACGGAAGCCCTGGGCAACGAAGCCCTCACCCTCGAGGAGATCAAGGGCGACGTGGTCGGTGTCTACCTGAACCTCTATCTGATCAAGAAAGGCCTCATCAACCAGCTGGTCACCCGTGAGGACGCCATCGCCACCTTCATCACCGCCCTGATCCGTTCCTCGCGTTTCGGCAATGCCGAGGCACTGGGCCGGGCCAATATCATCTGTTACAACTATCTTAAGGAGCAGGGCGCTTTCGCTCACAACAGCGACGGTCTCTACCACATCGACTTCGACAAGGCCGAGACCGGCATCTCCGCCCTTGCGGAGAAAGTGCTCACCCTCCAGGCCACGGGAGACCGTGCCGGTGCAGACGCCTTTGTGGTGCAGTACAGTTCCGTTCCCGAATCCCTGAGCCAGGACTTCGCGGCCATGAGCCGCGCCGGCATCCCGACAGACATCCGTTTCCAGTTTGTTTGGTAGCCTCCCGCTTATGAAAGACTTGTTCCTCGGTACGGGCATCGCCCATACGGTCCTGCTGTTTGCCATCGTGATCGCCACCGGCCTGTGGCTCGGCAAATACAAGGTCAAAGGCGTCTCCATCGGCACCACCTGGATCCTCTTCCTGGGCATCCTGCTCAGCCATTTCGGGTTCCGCGGCGACCCGACGGTACTCTCCTTCATGAAAGATTTCGGCCTGATCCTGTTTGTCTTTTCGATCGGCCTTCAGGTCGGTCCCGGTTTCTTCCAGTCCTTCAAGAAAGGCGGCGTGACGATGAACCTGCTGGCCGCAGGGCTGATCCTGCTGGCCGTGCTCGTCACGCTTTCCATCCACTGGATCACAGGCGAGAGCCTGGAGACGATGGTCGGCGTGATGTCCGGCGCCGTGACCAACACGCCGGGCCTCGGTGCCGCCCAGCAGACGATTTCCGATGCGATGATCGCCGCCGGGCAGACCAAGCAGGAGGCCACGGCCGCAGCATCCTCGCTTGCTTCCGCCTACGCCGTCGCCTATCCGATCGGTGTGCTCGGCGTGCTCTTCCTCGTCATCCTGCTCAAGGGCATCTTCAAGATAGACCTCGAACACGAGAAGCAGGAGCTGGAGCAGGAGGACAAAGGCACCCGGGAAAATGCCCGCCGGATGCACTGCGAAGTGGAGAACCCTGCCGTATTCGGCAGGCGGCTGGGCGAAATCCTTTCCGATATGGGCGGCAAGTTCGTCGTTTCGCGTATCATGCGTGACGGCGAGATTTTCCTGCCCGGCCCGGACACCGTCTTCCAGCAGGGAGACAAAGTGCTCATCGTGACCTCGCAGAACCATGTGGACACCGTCCGCATCATCTTCGGCGAGGAGATTCCGATGCACATCAGTGACTGGGAGGAGAAAGACATGAACCTGGTCACGCGGCGCCTGAGCATCACCAAGTCTTCGATGACCGGCAAGCGCCTGCGCGACCTGCACATCCGCACCCAGTACGGGGTGTCCGTCACCCGTGTGCTGCGTGCCGGCGTAGAACTGGTGGCCCGCCCGAACCTCTTCCTCCAGATGGGCGACACCATCACCGTCGTCGGCCCGGAAGAAGGCATCGCCGGTGTGGCGGAGCTGGTGGGCAACAAGCCCGAGACCCTCTCCCACCCGAACCTGGTCCCCATCTTCTTCGGCATCGCCCTGGGCGTGGTCTTCGGCTCCATCCCGATCACCTTCCCGGGCATTCCGCAGCCGGTCAAGCTCGGTCTCGCCGGAGGTCCGCTGATCATCTCCATCCTGCTCGGCCACTTCGGTCCGAAATGGAAAATCACCACCTATACCACCCTGAGCGCCAACATGATGATCCGCGAGATCGGCATCAGTTTCTTCCTTGCCGCAGTCGGTCTGGGTGCCGGAGAGAATTTTGTCAGCGCCGTGGTCAACGGCGGATACTGGTGGATCCTCTACGGTGCGCTGATCACCCTCATTCCGGTCTTCCTGACCGGGCTGGTGGCGCGGCTCGTGTTCAAGTTCAACTTCTACCAGATCTGCGGCCTGCTGTCCGGCGGCACCACCGACCCGGCCGTCCTCGCCTTTGCGCAGGGGGCCTACGGCACCGACTACACCTCGGTCAACTATGCCACGGTCTATCCGCTGTCGATGTTCCTCCGCGTGCTGGCCGCCCAGTTGCTGGTCCTGTTCGCCATTGCATAATTTACCCGGTATGAGACATTTCCCCGCCACCCTCGCCGCCCTGTTCCTTCTGCTGGCCGCCTGCGCGCCCCGGACGGAGACGCTGCGGACCGGCGACCTGGTCTTCGTCGGCATCCCCGCCGACTACAGCCTGGATAAGGATTCGATGGACAGCGCCATCACCGACGCAACCGACGACGCCTCCGGACTCAACCTCATCCACACGGCCATCCTGGAGATTGATCCGCAGGGGCGCGAATGGATCATCGACGCCACCATCAAACACGGCGTGGACCGCCATCCGCTCGACACCTTCCTGCGGGATTTCACCCTCCGGGACGGATCCCTGCCCGTTTTTGAAGTGATGCGGTTGCGCGACGACAGCCGTGCGGAAGAATTCGTCGCCAACGCCAAGCGTTATCTGGGCCTCCCCTACGACATCCGCTTCGCGCCAAGTGACAGCGCGCTGTACTGCACCGAACTCGTCTACAAAAGCTACCTCGCCCCGGACGGCACTCCCCTCTTCACGGCGGCGCCGATGAACTTCCTGAATGCCGACGGCGAGATGCCCGTCTACTGGGAGCAGCTCTTTGCCCGCCTGGGCGAACCCGTGCCGCAGGGCATCCCCGGCACCAACCCGCAGGCGATGGCGCAGGAGCCCATCCTGCGGCGGGTCAACGTCCGGCTCAGATAGCAGTTACTCCCGCCTCACCGGCACGTGCCGGAATCCAAATTCTTTTCGTATATTAGCACCTGTCCCTCGGGACACCACAAGTCTGAACACCGTGGTACTTCGAGTCCACAAAGCGAGTTAGGTTATATCGTGCCTGGCTCGCTTTGTGCGTTTATGGACCCGGGACGGTGGAGGAGAAACCTGTAACCACCTCAAAAACAATGAACTGCTATCAAAGACCTTTTGAGGATCACCGGGATTGCGCTGGGAAGCCCTTATTGGTGGGGAAGAGATACCACTACAGTAAGCAGGTCGGCAAGATAGTGTTCATGAGAACAGTTTTGCACAAAACCGGCCTTCCAGGCACTTTCAGCTGCAAATCTATCCCCGCTTCGGGCCATTTTCAACCGATTTGAGAGAGTGTTTTACAACCCTGGCGCACCAGAAGGCGTTTTTTTGTTAATCTGTCTTGTCGTGATCCGGTCCAGAAATCCAGGTACAACTTTTCCGGGGTCAGGGCTAAGGCTATTGCTTGCTGCGATTGCGGCGGTATCCCGTAGCGAGGCCGCCTGCGGAAGTCTCTTTATAGAGCGAGGGCAGGTCATGCCCCGTCTGTTTCATCACCTGGACCACTTCGTCGAAAGACACGCGGTGGAAGCCGTCGGAGAAGGATGCGTAGATGTTGGCGTCCAGCGCCCGGGCGGCCGCGAAGGCGTTGCGCTCGATGCAGGGGATCTGCACCAGGCCGCAGACCGGGTCGCAGGTCATCCCGAGGTGATGTTCCAGTCCCATTTCCGCGGCATACTCGACCTGAGTCGGCGTGCCGCCGTAGAGCCAGCAGGTAGCGGCGGAGGCCATGGCGCAGGCCACGCCCACCTCGCCCTGGCAGCCCACGTCGGCTCCGGAAATCGAGGCGTTCTGCTTGACGACGTTGCCGAAGATCCCGCCTGTCGCCAGGGCGTGCAGAATCCGTTTCTCCGAGAACTCATGGCTCTTGTACTGATGGTAGAGCACGGCGGGCATCACGCCGCAGGATCCGCAGGTGGGCGCGGTCACGATGGTGCCGCCGGAGGCGTTCTGCTCGCTGACGGCGAGCGCATAGGAGAACACGAGGCCGCGGCTCTGCAGGTTGGGTTTGTAGCCCGTGGCCTTGATGTGGTAGGTGGCGGCCTTGCGGGAAAGGTTGAGCGGACCGGGCAGGGCCCCTTCCGTGTCAAGGCCCTCCTCCACGGCATTCTTCATGGCGTCCCATACCGTCTTCAGGTAATCCCAGATCTCCGGGCCTTCGCATTCCTGCACGTATTCCCAATAACTGCGGCCGCGCTCCTGGCACCACGACACGATCTCCGCGATGGTGTCGAGTTCATAGACGTCGGGGCCCTCGCCGGAAGGACCGTCGCCGGTCCCGTCCGAGATGGAGCCGCCGCCGATGCTGTAAACGGTCCAGCTGTCCGCCTCCGCACCCGCGGCGTCCCGCGCCACGAATTTCATCCCGTTGGGGTGGAAGGGCAGGAACACGTCCGGACGCCAGACGATTTCCGTCGGAGCGGTCGGCGTCAGGGCGTCCAGCACGGCCACGTCGGTGAGGTGGCCCTTCCCCGTGGCGGCCAGGCTGCCGTAGAGGGTGACTTCGAAGGATGCCGCACCGGGATTCCGGGCGGCAAAGGCGCCTGCGGCCTTCTGCGGCCCCATCGTGTGGCTGCTGGAGGGGCCGCGGCCGATCTTGTAGATTTCGCGGATGGATTTCATTTGCGTGAGTCCGGGTCAAGCCCGGAATGACGGATTATCCGATGGTGACGATGCAGTCGGCGGGGGCCTTGATGTTTTCGTCCAGAATCAGTTCGCCGCAGGAGTCCACCTTGATGGAACCGTGGCGCGGGTTCTTGATCGAGACCACGTGGCCCTTGACTGTGGCCTGAACGTCGGAGTACTCGAACGCCAGGTCGGCGTCCGGCTCGAAGGTGCAGTCCTCCAGCACGAGGCCGTCGGCATAGCAGAGCGGCTGTGTGCCGCCGATGCGGCAGCGCACCAGGCGAAGGTTCCTGGAGTGCCAGCCCAGATACTCCCCGTTGATGAAGGAGTCGTACACCGTCACGTTCTCGGTCTCCCAGAGGGCATCCTTGCTCTGGAGGTCGCTGTCGCGGATCTCCACATTTTTGGTGTGCTGGAAGGAATAGTTGCCGAAAAGTTTGAGATTCCTAACCTTGATGTTGCTGCAGTTCATGAAGATATAATCTGCTTCGTGGGCTTCTACATCCTCGATGTCGATCCCGTCGCAGGCCCAGAAGGTCTCCTGTGCATGGGGCATCTGCACCCGGCTGAGCCTGATGTCCGAGCTCTCGCGGAACATCTTCGGCGCCTCCTGCAGGCAGTCGCGCAGTTCCATCCCGCGGCTGTGCCAGAGCGAGGACCGGGCGCCCTCGGTGAAGCGGCAGTCGGCGGCGAGGAAATTCTCGCAGCACCAGAAGACGTATTTGCCTTCAAACTGGCAGTGGTGCGCTTCAATGTCGGATCCCTCCTTGATCGAGGATTCTCCCTTGTGGATGGTGATATTCTCCAGATAAAGCCCGTGGCGGTTGTAGAGCGGCCTTTCGCCGCCGAATTCTTGGTTGCGTATTGTGTCCATATAAAATTAATGCTGCAAAAAGCGTGCGAAGTTTTTTCGTGCAAATATAGTCTATTTGCCGGAAATTAGGTATTTTTGTATGATTTATCATTAAATTGCACGTAATATGGCTCTGCACATTTCAGCCAAGTCCCAGGCCATGCCCGCTTCCGCGATCCGGAAGCTCGTTCCGCTCTCCGATGCGGCAAAGGCCCAGGGCGTCAAAGTATATCACCTCAACGTCGGCGCGCCCGACATCAAGTCGCCCGACTGCGCCTTCCAGGCCGTGACCGACCTGTGCCGGGACCTGCACCATCTTTCCTATACCAACTCCGCCGGCCTGATGGAACTGCGCCGGGGCCTGGTGGAAAAATACTACCGGAAAATCGGCATTGACATCGAGGTGCCGGAACTGCTGGTGGACGTGGCGGGCAGCGAGGCCTTCGCCGTAGCAATGCAGATTGCTGCCAATCCCGGCGACGAGATCATCGTCGTGGAGCCGTTCTATACGAACTACCAGACTTTCGCCTTCCTGAACGGGATCACGCTCAAGGCGGTCCCGACCGACATCCGCGAGGGTTTCAAGGTCCCGGACATCTCCGAGTTCGAGAAACTCGTGACTCCGGATACGCGCGCGGTGCTGCTCAGCAACCCCTGCAACCCTTCCGGCAAGCTTTTCTCGAAGGAGGAAATGCTCGCCATCGGCGATTTCTGCCGCCGCCACGACCTGTTCCTCATCTCGGACGAGGTCTACCGCGAATTCTGCTACACGGACGAGCCGCATTTCTCCGCGATGAACATTCCCGGCTGCGGGCAGAATGTCATCCTGGTCGACTCCGTGTCCAAGCGCTACAACCTCTGCGGCGCCCGCATCGGCTGCATCGTGTCCCACAACAAGGACGTAATGGCCGCCGCGCTCAAGTTCGCCCAGTCGCGGCTCTGCCCGCCGGTGCTCGGCCAGTACGCCGCCATCGGTGCGCTCGATACGCCGCAGTCCTACTTTGACGAAGTGCGTACTGAATACATCCGGCGCCGTGACTGCGCCGTACAAATGCTCAATGCCATCCCCGGCGTCTTCGCCCCGGAGCCGCTCGGCGCCTTCTACACCGTGGCCGAACTGCCGGTGGAGGACGCGGAGGACTTCGCACGCTGGATGCTGACGGACTTCCGCCTGGACGGCGCCACGACGATGGTCACGCCGGCCGCCTCCTTCTACAAGACTCCCGGCGCCGGGCGGAACCACATCCGCATTGCCTACGTGCTGGAAGTCCCCGAATTACAGAAAGCCCTGCACATCCTGGAGAAGGGCCTCGAAACCTATTGTAAACTGCACGGACATGAGATGGCGTAAATTCTGCGGCTGGTTGCTCCGCACCCTGGGCTGGACGGCCGTCGAGCCCCTTCCAGAAGAGCCGAAATGCATCATTCTCGGCGTTCCGCATACGACGGTGTGGGACTTCTTCATTTCCTACCTGTACTTCGAATCCATCGGCGGCAATGGTCTCTGCATGGTCAAGAAAGAGATGTTCTTCCCGCCGATGGGCTGGATCCTGAAGGCCATGGGCGGCATCCCCGTGGACCGCACCAACTCCGGCGCCCTGGTGCGCAGCCTGATCACCGAGATGAAGACGCGCGAGACCTTCCAACTGGCCATCGCCCCGGAAGGGACACGCAAGCCGGTGAAGCGCTGGAAGACGGGCTATCATCTGATCGCCCGCGAAGCCGATGTGCCCGTGTATCTGGGCTATTTCGACTGGAAACGCAAGCGCGTCGGGCGCGGACAGAAGTTCGAACTGACGGACGATGCCGCCGCCGATACCCGCCGGATGCAGCAGATTTATGAATCGATGGACCTGGGAGCCCGCTATCCTGAAAAATACCTGACACACTGATGAGACACGAATTCAGCACCCTTTTCGACCTCTACGACTACGCCTCCGTCAAGTACGCCAAGCGCATCGCCGCAGAATTCACGGACGGGGAGCAGTCTTACACCTATTCCCGCTTCAAGGAGAGCTGCGAGAACCTATCGCGCATCCTGTCCAACTTCGGAATCGGCGCTTTTGACAAGGTGGCCATCCTGTCGGAAAACATGCCGCACTGGAGCATTGCGTTCTTCTCCATCACGGCGTATGGACGCATTGTCGTGCCGATGCTCAATGAACTGTCTTCCAGCGAAGTGGACAATATCCTGGAGCATTCTGACGCCAAGGCCATCTTCGTGTCCAAGCGCCAGATCAAGAAACTCTCCGACCAGGCCATTGAGCGCCTCTCGCTCGTGATTGACATCGAGGACTTCAGTTTCATCAAGCACGCCGACGACGCATTCACCTGCGACGGCCGCGTGGCCACGCCCAACCCAATGGACATGGCGGCGCTCATCTACACTTCCGGCACGACCGGCATGCCGAAGGGCGTGATGCTGAGCCATCGCAACTTCTGCGCTTCCGTGCTCGATTCCTGGTATGCCCAGCCCGAGAACAAGCGTTCCGTCTTCCTGTCCATCCTTCCGATGGCGCATACCTATGAGATGACGCTCGGGCTGCTGTATCCCTTCTCGGTGGGAGCCCGCGTGTGCTACCTGCGCCGCGTGCCCACGCCGACAATCCTGATCCAGACCCTGCGGGAGGTCCGTCCGACCACGATCCTCTCCGTGCCGCTCATCATCGAGAAGATGTACAAGAGCAGCATCCTGCCGACCATCCGGGGCAGCAAGTTCCTCTCCTACCTGCAGGACCACATGCCGCGCCTGCTTTGTGCGCTGGTCGGGTTCAAGCTCCGCAAGACTTTCGGCGGACGCCTGCATTTCTTCGGCATCGGCGGGGCGAAACTGGACCCCGAGGTGGAGACCTTCCTGCACCAGGCTTCGTTCCCCTACGGCATCGGCTACGGGCTCACGGAGACGGCGCCGCTCGTCTGTGCGGCCAGTCCGTTCAAGACCCATATCGGCTCCACGGGTCCCGCTACGCACGGCGTGCAGATCCGGCTGGACAACATCAATCCGGAGACGGGCCTGGGCGAGATCACCGTCAAGGGGCCCAACGTGATGATGGGCTACTACAAGGACTACGAGCGCACGCAGGCGGTGCTCAGCCAGGACGGCTGGTTCCACACCGGCGACCTCGCGAGCGTGGACGCCAAAGGCCGCTATTCCGTCCGCGGCCGGCTCCGCAACATGATCGTGGGCGCCTCCGGAGAGAACATCTACCCCGAGGAAATCGAGCACGTAATCAACAGCATGGACGGCATCGGAGAATCACTCGTCATCCAGCGCGACGGCCGGCTGATCGCCCTGGTGAAGTTCGAGGACAATGTCCTGGACTGGAACCTCGAGGGGCAGGACAAGTTCATCGAGGATTTGGAGAAACGCCGCCAGGCGGTGCTGGAATTCGTAAACCAGAAGGTCAGCAAGTTCTCCAACATCAAGGATGTCGAGATCCAGAAGGAACCCTTCAGCAAGACGGCCACCCACAAGATCCGGCGTTTCCTCTACGAGAAGACGACATAATCCTCCCCCGACGTTCCGGAACCCGGAGGATGTGCATCCGGCGGTTCTCAGACCCAAAGTTCCGCCAGATCGAGCACCAGGCGCTCGGTCTTCTCCCAGCCCAGGCAGGGGTCGGTGATGGAGCGTCCATAGACGCCTTCCTCCGGCTTCTGGCAGCCGTCAAGCAGGTAAGACTCGATCATCATTCCCTTGACCAGGTGCCGGATATCGGCGTTGTGCCGTGTGCTGTGGAGAACTTCCTTGGCAATGCGGATCTGCTCCCCGTACTGCTTGCCGGAGTTGCAGTGGTTGTTATCCACGATCACGGCCGGATTCCGGATGCCGCTCCCGGCATAGAGTTCACACAGGCGCGCCAGGTCCTCATAATGGTAGTTGGGATGCGTGATGCCGTGGGAATCTACGTACCCGCGCAGGATGGCATGCGCAAACGGATTGCCCTTGCTCTCGACCTCCCAGTTGCGGTAGATGAAGGTATGGCCGCTCTGCGCGGCGTGCAGGGCATTCATCATCACGGAAAGGTCGCCGCCGGTCGGGTTCTTCATCCCCACCGGAATGTCCAGGCCGCTGGCCGTCAGGCGGTGTTGCTGGTCCTCCACCGATCGTGCTCCGACGGCCACATAAGACAGCAGGTCGTCCAGGAAACGGTGATTCTCCGGATAGAGCATCTCGTCGGCGCAGGAAAAGCCTGTCTCGTTGATGGCGCGCATATGCAGCTTGCGGATGGAGATCAGGCCCCGGAGCATGTCGGCGCCGCCCTGCGGATTGGGCTGATGAAGCATGCCCTTGTAGCCGGCGCCCGTCGTGCGCGGCTTGTTGGTATAGATGCGCGGCACGATCACGATCTTGTCCGCCACCCGCTCCTGGAGCGCGCGCAGGCGCGAAATGTATTCGATCACGGCATCCTCCCGGTCCGCGGAGCAGGGACCGATCACCAGCAGAAGCTTGTCGGACGCCCCGGTGAAGATCTCCGCAATTTGCACGTCGTTGCGCCGTTTGGCAAGCGCCCCTTCCCCGGAGATAGGATACATTTCCTTGATCTCCTTGGGAATCAACAGCTTGCGTTTAAAAATCATATTCATGGTATCGACTGCTATTTTTTGTCAAAAAAAGCCCGCCGCTCCGAGGACAGGCGCATCATTTCCTTCATCGTATCGGCATCTTGTGCCGCCAGTGCGTCCCGAAGGCGCGTGAACTGTCCGAGGAACAGGTCCATCTGCGAGAGCAGTTCGTCCCGGTTCTCCAGGAACAGCTCCGACCACATCTCGGCATTGATGCGGGCGATCCGCGTGAGGTCACGGAACGAATCGCCGGTGTATTCCGCCAGGTGCTCCGAATCCTTGCAGGTCATCAGAGAGACGGCGATGCAGTGTGTCAGCTGGGAGAGGAAGCCGATCATCTCGTCGTGCTCCTCTGGTGTCAGGACAGCGATATGCCGGAAGCCGAGGATGCATCCCAAGGTGCGGACGAGTTCGATCGCGTCCGGGGTATTGCGCTCCGTCGGAGTGAGAATGAAATTGGCATCCGCGAAGATGCGGCTGTCGCTATATTCCACGCCGGAGCGTTCCCGGCCGGCCATCGGATGCGCCGACACGAATTCGACATCCGGCCGGAGCATGCCCTGCACGGCAGGGACCACGCTGCGCTTGACGCCGGTCACGTCCGTGATGATGGCGCCGCTCTTCAGGCAGTCCTGGTGCCGGGAGATCCAGTCCACGAATGCACGCGGATACAGGGCGAAGACCACCAGATCGAACTGGGAAATATAATCCCGGTCAACCTCCGTGCGTCCGTGGGCAACGAGACCTTTCTCCAGGGCATAGTCCAGCGTCTGCCGGCGGCGCACCAGCGCCCCCACCTCAAAGCCCAGCCGGGTGAGTTTCTCGGCATAGGATCCGCCGATCAGGCCCAGGCCCACGATCAGGACCTTGCGATAATTGATGAGCGCTTTCATAGCTTTGTTGCAAGAAAGTCCGTTCCGAAACGCAGGGAGAGTTGGTCGCATAGCACCACGGCCACAAGGGCGGTGACAACCGGACAGATCCGGCGGATGATGGCAGGGTCGTGGCGGCCGGTGAGCCCGAGTTCCGTCTCCTTCCCTTCCACGAAATCCACCGTCTGCTGCTTCCGGGAGATGGAGGGCGTGGGTTTGACGGCCATATTGAAGAGGACGGGCATCCCGTTGGTGATGCCACCGTTGATGCCGCCGCTGCGATTGGTGGCGGTGACCACGCGGCCGTCCTGCATCCTGAAGGGATCGTTGGCCTGGGAGCCGCGCAGGGCGGCGAGGCCGAACCCGTCGCCGAATTCGATGCCCTTGATCCCGCCTACGGCGAAAACCGCACGGGCGAGCACCCCTTCGAGCGAGTCGAACCACGGCTCGCCCAGTCCGGCAGGCAGGCCGCAGATGCCGGTCTGGATCATGCCGCCGAGCGAATCCTGTTCGCGTTTGGCGGCCAGCACGGCCGCCTCCACCTGGTCTTCGAGGTCGAGGATAAGCGGGAAACGGCGCGCCTCGATGCGTGCGACTTCAGAGGCGACGTCCGTGAACGGAGCGTCCTCCACGCCGCCGCAGCGCAGGATGTGCGTGCCGAGCAGGATGCCCTTTGAGGAGAGCGCCTGCCGGCAAATGGCGCCGGCGGCCACGATTCCGGCCGTCACGCGGCCGGAGAAGTGTCCCCCGCCCCGCGGATCCTGGAAACCATGGTATTTCATCTGGGCGGTGTAGTCGGCGTGCGAGGGCCGGGCCACCCGCTCCAGCTGGCTGTAATCCGCGCTGCGGACATTCTCGTTCGGGATGACGATGGTCAGCGGCGTGCCCGTGGTGCGTCCGCGGTACACCCCGCTCAGGATCCGGAACGAGTCGGGCTCCACCCGGGCGGTATCCGCCGGGCCGGCGGGCCGGCGGCGGGACAGGGCTTCCTCGATGGCGGATTCATCGACCGGCAGGCCCGGCGCCAGGCCGTCCAGCACGACGCCGACAGCCGGCCCGTGGCTTTCGCCGAAAAGCGTCAGGATGACGCCGGTACCGATGCTGTTCTTCATATCAGCGGGTATAGAATGATCCGACGAGCTTGAGCCGGTCGCACAGCGGAGCGAGTTCCCGGAGCATGCTGCTCCCCTCCTCCGTGGCAATGTCGCCGTCCAGCTCGACGAAGAAATAATAGTTCCACAGCAGTTCCTTCATCGGGCGGCTGTGGAGATTGTACATGTTGTAGTTGTGCGTACCGATGATATTGAGCGTCTGCGCCAGGGCGCCGGCTTCATTCTTGACGGTGTACATCAGGATGAAGTGCTTGCCCATCTTGCGCTTGTTCTCCGTGTCCAGGTTGAGTACGCGGGAAAAGGCCGCAAAACGCGTGGTATTGGTACGGGAGGTATTGATGCGGGCCTCAAGGATCTCCAGGCCGTAGAGTTCTGCCGCCTCGGCCGTGCCGATCGCGGCGCGCGTCGGATCCTGCTTCTCCGCCACCCGCTTCGCAGCTAGGGCCGTGTTGGCGAACTCCTTCGCCTCGAAGCCGTGGCGCTGCAGGTATTCCGCGCACTGGGACAGGGCCTGGGGGTGGCTGTAGACCTTGGTGATCCGGGACTTGTCGGCGCCCGGCAGGCCGAGCAGGTTCTGCTCCGCCTCCACCTCGACCACCTGGTTGACATAGAGCGAGCCGGAAAACATCAGGTCCGTGACCGTGGATACCTCGCCGGCGAAACTGTTTTCGAAGGGGAGCACCACCACATCCGTCTCCCCCGCCTCACAGGAGGCATACGCCCGGGCGAAGTCCGGAAAGGAGACCAGTTCCGCGCCCGGGAAAAGGCGGCGTGCGGCGATGTACGCGAACGCCCCGGGGACGCCGCTATAGGCAATCTTCATCCCGCTCAGCAGCCGGCGCTGCCAGTCACGGGACTGCGCGATCACCTGCTTCTCGAAATTGACGTAGTATTCGCGGATAGCGCGGTCAGCGACCATTTCCGCATTCCGGCGGACCAGGGCCTCTTCCCGGGAAGGATCGGAAATGCCCAGTCCGTGGGCTTTCTTGTATTCGGTCACCCGGCGGACCAGGTCCATCCTCTGCTCGAACAGGGCGGCCATCCGCGCATCGACACCGTCGATTTCCCTTCTGATTTCCTCCAGATTATTCTCCATATTCGGTAATACTTACTACTGCGAAATACAAAAATAATATGTATTTTTGTGAATCACAAATACACCCGATTTTATGAAAAATACCTCACGAACGCTCGCTGCCCTTGCTGCCCTCCTCCTCTGCATTCCCCTCTCCGCCCAGAGCGGCTTTGAGGAGTTCATCCGCGAGGATCCGGACCGCGCCGCCGGTGTGCACCATTCCTACGAATACATCCCGGGCACCGAGACGCCCGCCCCGCGCGGGTACAAACCGTTCTACGTCAGCCACTACGGCCGCCACGGCTCCCGCCGCGCCATCGGCAGTTCCGCCGAGCGCGCCTTCGAGATGATGACGGCGGCCCGCGAGGCGGGCATCTTGACCGCCGAGGGCGAAGCCCTGTACCAGGCCGTCAATGCCATCCACGAAGACCACATCGGAATGGCCGGAGAACTGACCGCACGCGGCGGCCGCGAACACCGCGCCATCGCCCAGCGCCTCTACAACCGTTTCCCCCGTGTCTTCAAGGACCGGGCCCGCACCCAGGTGCACGTCCAGTCCAGCAACATCCCGCGCTGCCTGATCAGCATGGCCAATTTTACCTCCAGCCTGGACGACAACGCCCCCCAGCTCCGCTTCGATTTCGTGACCGGCGAGAAATACATCAACCTGCTGGCCCACGACTATTATGAGAAATCCGCCATCTCCGCCGCCAGCAGCGCCCTGCTCGACTCCATGGGGCGCGTCCACATCGACCCGTCCCGCTTCATGAAAGCCGTCTGCATCGACGATCCCGCGCGCGTCCGGGCCGTAATTCCCGACGCACATACGTTCATGTTCCAGGTCTGGCTTTTTGCCGGCATGCAGCAGGACACGGAGACCCCGGTGGACCACATCTTCACGCGCTTCTTCACCATCGACGAGCTGATCGGCTGGTACCGCTGCTATAACTCACGCATCTACAATTCGATGGCCAATTCCGCGGAGTTCGGGGACCACGTCATCTGGGCTGCCCGAGGCCTGGTGCAGGACGTCATCGACCGGGCTGATGCCGCTCTCGCTGCAGGAAGCGACACCGCCGCAGACCTGCGCTTCGGCCACGACACGGGCATCCTTCCGCTCGCCGGCCTGATGGACCTCATCGGCCCGGGCGACCGCGTACATAATGCCGACGCCTCCGACAGCTGGCAGAGCTTCCGCCGCGTGCCGATGGGCTCCAACCTGCAGATGGTCTTCTTCCGCAAGAACGGCGCAGACCCCATCGTGAAGATCTATTACAACGAGCAGGAGACGCTCGTGCGCGGCCTGGAGCCGCTGCAGGGGCCTTACTACCGCTGGGCGGACCTCAAAGCCCACCTGGAGAAGCGCATCGCGCAGTTTACTTTCTGACCCCCATGCAGTACCGCCCCGACAGACACGGAGATCCGCTCTCCATCCTGGGTTATGGCTGCATGCGATTCAGCCGCAAGGGCGCAGCCATTGACATGGAAAAGGCCGAACGGGAGATTCTCACGGCCTTCCGGTCCGGAGTCAACTACTACGACACCGCCTATATCTACCCGGGCAGCGAAGCCGCCCTGGGCGAGATCCTGGAGCGCAACGGCATCCGGGCCGAAGTCCGGATCGCGACCAAACTCCCCCAGTATATGGTCCGCAGCCGGGAGTCGCTGGACAAGTTCTTCTCGGAAGAGCTCACGCGCCTGCGCACCGGCCATGTGGACTACTACCTGATGCACCACCTGACCGACCTGGCGCAGTGGGAGCGGCTCAAGGGGCTGGGCGTCGAGGACTGGATCGCGGAGAAGAAAGCCGCCGGGCAGATCCGCAACATCGGATTCTCCTACCACGGCAACACCGCAGGCTTCCTCAAGATCCTCGAAGATTACGACTGGGACTTCTGCC
This sequence comes from Bacteroidales bacterium, assembly GCA_017458145.1. GTDB lineage: Bacteria > Bacteroidota > Bacteroidia > Bacteroidales > UBA932 > Cryptobacteroides. The sequence continues at coordinate 56,588 of JAFTGA010000038.1, forward strand.
AGATTCAGTACAACTACGTGGACGAGCACACGCAGGCTGGCCGGGCCGGACTCAGGGCCGCGGCAGCACGGGGCATCCCTGTGGTCATCATGGAGCCGCTGCGCGGCGGCAAGCTCGTGGACAGGCTCCCGGAGGACGCCAAACGGGTCATCGCCCGCAACGAGCGGGGCTGGAGCCCTGCCGGCTGGGGTCTGCGCTGGCTCTATGACCAGCCGGAAGTGACGGTCGTACTCTCCGGGATGAACTCCGAAGAAATGATCCGGGAAAATGTGGAGACAGCCGCCTCCGCCCGTGCCGGAGAATTTACGGAGCAGGATTTCGCCCTGCTCGAAGAAGTCCGGAGCATCATCAAGGAAAAAGAAAAGGTCGGATGCACCGGCTGCGGCTACTGCATGCCCTGTCCCAAGGGCGTGGATATCCCCGGCAACTTCAGCTGCTACAACACGATGTTCTCCGAAAACCGCAAGGCCGGCTGGATGCAGTTCTTTCAGACCGTCGCCCTGACCCGGGAGCCCTCGTTCGCATCGCAATGCATCCAGTGCGGCAAATGCGAGAAGCATTGTCCGCAGGGCCTTCCCATCCGCGAAAAGCTCAAGGAAGCCGACCGCGCGCTGCGGCCCGCTCCCGTCCGGATGATCCTTCCGCTCGTCCGCCGGTTTATGCTCAAGGGGAAATAAAGAACAGCCAGCGGGAAACTGGCTGTTTTCGTACCCCCGAGGCGAATCGAACGCCTATCGTCGGAACCGGAATCCGAAATTCTATCCATTAAACTACAGGGGCATACCCTCGGGCTTGCCGTTAGGGAATGCAAATATACTTATTTTTTGTAAATTTGCGGCGTAAAATCAGTGAAATTTCAAACACGAGCACAAAATGAAGAGAGCATACGTTTTCCCCGGACAGGGGTCACAGTTCTCCGGAATGGGCAAGGACCTCTACGAGAGCGATGCCCGCGCCCGCGAGATGATGGAAAAAGCCAATGAGATCCTGGGCTTCCGCCTGACGGATATTATGTTTGAGGGGACCGACGAGGACCTGCGCGCCACGAAAGTGACGCAGCCCGCCATCTTCCTCCACTCCGTAGTGACCGCACTCTGCACGGAAGGGCTCCCCACCCCCGACATGGTCGGCGGACACTCCCTCGGCGAGTTTTCCGCCCTCGTGGCGGCGGGCGCCGTGGCGTTCGAGGACGCCCTGCGGCTGGTGGCCGTGCGCGCCAGCGAGATGCAGAAGTGCTGCGAGCAGGTGCCCGGCGGAATGGCGGCCGTGATTGCCCTGCCGAATGAAAAAGTGGAGGAGATCTGCGCCGGCACGGAGGGGATCGTGATTCCCGCCAACTACAACTGCGACGGCCAGGTGGTGATCTCCGGCGAGAAAGAAGCCGTGGCCCGCGCCTGCGAAGCGCTCAAGGCCGCCGGTGCGAAACGCGCCCTGCCGTTGAGCGTGGGCGGCGCCTTCCACAGCCCACTGATGGAGCCGGCCCGCGTGGAACTCGCCAAGGCCATCGAGCGCACGGAGGTCCACACGCCGAAATGCCCCATCTACCAGAACGTCACCGCCCTGCCGGAGACGGATCCGCAGCGCATCAAGGACAACCTCCTGCAGCAGCTGACCTCCCCGGTCCGCTGGACGCAGTCCGTCAAGAACATGCTTGCCGACGGCGCAACGGAGTTCCGCGAACTGGGCCCCGGCACCGTGCTCCAGGGTCTCGTGAAGCGGATTGCATCCGCCACAGGGGTTGAAGTAGCTGTTTTGTAACAGATTCCGGGTCAAGCCCGGAATGACAATACAACCGGACTGACGGATAACAAGAAAGGCAGCCGCGC
>JAFTGA010000039.1 GCA_017458145.1 Bacteroidales bacterium
CGCTCGGATTCGGTGTCGAGCGAGGCCGTGGCCTCGTCGAGGATCAGCACCGGAGGATTCTTGAGTATGGCGCGCGCGATGCTGATGCGCTGGCGCTGGCCGCCGGAGAGCTTGACGCCCCGGTCGCCGATGTTGGTCTGGTAGCCTTCCGGCTTCTCGAGGATGAATTCGTGGGCCCCGGCGATGCGTGCGGCCGCTTCGACCTCCTCGGGCGTGGCGTCCTGCTTGCCGAAGGCGATGTTGTTGTAGACCGTGTCGTTGAACAGGATCGGGTCCTGGTTGACGTTGCCCATCAGGTCGCGCAGGTCCTGCAGGGAGGCGTCGCGGATGTCGGTGCCGTCGATGGTGATGCTGCCCTCGGAGGGGTCGTAGAAACGGGGAATCAGGTCCACGAGGGTGGACTTGCCGGCGCCGCTCGCGCCCACGATGGCGACGGTCTTGCCTTTCGGGATTTCCAGGTCGATGCCCCGGAGCACTTCGCGTCCGCCTTCGTAGCGGAACTTGACGCCGCTGAAGCGGATCGCTTCGCGGAATTCGTGCAGGGCCTTGGGCTGCGCGGGTTCGCGGATCGGATTGTCCGCCCGGAGGATCACGTCGATGCGTTCCATCGAGGCGAGCCCCTTGGGGATGCCGTAGGCGGCCCTGGAGAGGTCCTTGACGGGCTGGATGATGCTATAGAGGATAGCCATGTAGGACATGAACGACGGGGCGTCGATCACGGCGTGCTCCCCGAGGATCAGGGTACCGCCGAACCACAGGACGATGGCGATCATCGCCGAGCCGAGGAACTCGCTGACCGGGTGAGCGCTCGCCTGGCGGACGGCAACCTGGCTGCTCTTGCGGCGCATCGACTCGGTGACGCCTTCGAAGCGGCGCTCCATCCGGCGCTCGGCGCGGAAAGCCTTGACGATGCGCAGCCCGCCGAGGGTCTCCTCGACCTGGCTCATCGTGTCGCTCCAGTACTGCTGCGCTTCGGCGGAATCGGCCTTGAGGCGGCGTCCGGTAGCGCTGATGATGCCGATCATCAGCGGGGCGAAGACGATGACGAACAGGGTGAGCTGCCAGGACATCCGGAAGAGGACGCCCAGGTAGATGAGGATCAGGATGGGGTTCTTGATCAGCATCTCTATGGTGCTGGTGATGGAGGTCTCGACCTCCTGGACGTCGCCGCTGATGCGGGCGATGATGTCGCCCTTGCGCTCCTGGCTGAAGAAACCCAGGGGCAGGGCGAGGATCTTGCGGTAGATCTCCATCCGCAGGTCCTTGACGACGCCGGTGCGGATGGGCACCATCACGGCGGCCGCGCCGAAGTAGCAGCTGACCTTGATCAGGGTGATGGCGATGAAGATGAGGCACAGGGCCAGCAGGACCTTGCTCTGCCCGTATTCGCCGATGTACCGGGCGACGTAGTAGTAGATGTTGTTGGTGATCTCGCCCAGGGGCATCCCGCGGTGCCAGGGGACAAGCTCATAGTGGAGCTCTTCGGTGTTGAAAAGGATCTGGAGGATGGGGATGAGCAGCGAGAAGGAAAAGACGTTGAATACGGCGGACAGGATGTTGAGGATGACCGATCCGCCCACGTAGCCCCTGTACGGGGTCACGTATCGCTTCAGGATCTGCCAGAATGCTTTCATTAATCCACAAAGATAGCAATAATCTTTGAAGGTTAAAGCATTTTGCGCAGCCAGGTCTCGATAAGCAGGATGCGGCGCCCGAGCAGGGGATAGTGCAGGGTGCCGGGCGTGTCGCTGACCTTGTTGGTATGGTCCGTGATCCCGGAAGTGAACATCACGGCGGGGATGCCGGCCTCCAGCGCCCAGCGCTGGTCGCTGATGCGGCGGTAGAAGAGATCGGTAAAGGCTCGGCTGCCGTAGTAGTCATAGGAGAGGTCGAGGCGGGCGACGGCGCCGGCCGCCTCGAGCGAGCTGCGCCAGGGTTCGCCGCCCAGCGCGATCAGGTAGTCGGGACGGCCGGGCCGCACGGGGGCGAGCGCCGAGCCGAGGATGTCCAGGTTGACCAGCAGGCAGGGGGGATACTCTCCGCGGTAGCGCTCCAGGAAGGCGCGGGAGCCGGCGAGGTCGGCGTTGTGGCCGTCATAGGCCACGAATACGATGCCGACTTCGCCGCGGGCGGCTTCCGGCAGGGAGCGGGCGAGCGCGAGCAGGGCGGCCACGCCGGAGGCGTTGGCGTCGGCGCCGGGATAGCGTGCGCCTTCGAGCGTCCCCAGGCCGTCGAAATAGGCGCCGACGACGATGTAGCGGCGGAACCAGCCAGGCGTCACGCCCACGACGTTGTGGCCGATGCGGCCCGCGGTCCGGAAGGACTGGACCGTGGCCCGCAGCCCGGCGTTGCGCATTTCGCGCAGCAGGTAGAAGGCGGCGGACTGGTTGCCGGCCGTGCCGAGGCCGCGTCCGGCCTGCAGGGAATCGGCCAGGAAACTGACTTCGGCGCGCAGGACGGCTTCCCGGTCCTGGCTCCGGAGCGGGAGGCCGGCCAGCAGGAAGAGGAGAAGAAATTTGAGCGCGCGCTTCAATTCGGGTCCGATAATTGTTTATCTTTGCAAAAATAATGAAAAAGTTTCTCCTCACCATAACCATGCTGCTTCTCGGAGCAACTTTCGCGCTTGCCCAGTATGACAAGGATGTCTTTATGTGGCGGGGACGGCAGGCGCTTTCCGACGGCAAGTATGCCCAGGCCATCGAGCATTTCAACGTGCTCTCCCGCCTGGACACGACGGACTATTGGAGTTTCTTTTTCCGGGGCATCGCGAAATACAATCTCGGCGACCTGCGCGGCGCACAGGCGGATTTCAATACTTCCGTCCGGCTCAATCCGGTGTTTACCAACGGGTACCATTACCGGGCGATCACCGAGAGCCGCTTCGGCGATTATGAGGCCGCGTTCCGGGATTTCGACCGGGCGCTGGAACTGCGTCCGGGGCAGGTGGGCGTGTATTTCTCGCGCGGCGTGGCGCATTTCCTTTCCCGGAAATTCGAAGACGCCGTGGCGGATTTCAACCATTATATCAAGAAGGAGCCGTCGGACCCGGCAGCCTACCTGAACCGCGGGGCTTCGTATCTCTTCCTGGCCGACACGACGCGGGCGCTGGAAGACTACAACCGCGCCATCCGCCTGGACCGGCTGGATCCCGAGGGCTTCGTGCGCCGGGCGCGCGTCTATGCCGACCAGAAGCGCTACGACGAGGCGATCGCCGACCTGGACCATGCCATCACGCTGGACAAGGAGAATACCTTCGCGTACTTCAACCGCGCCCTGCTCTATTATGAGGTCAAGCGCTACAACGAGGCGATGGCGGACCTGAACTCCGTACTCGCCTATGAGCCCGGCAACGCCCTGACGCTCTACAACCGAAGTCTCATCTATGCGCAGGTGGGCGCCTTCGAGCAGGCGCTCGAGGACATGGACCGGGTGATCAATATCAATCCGGGCAACGTTCTGGCGCACTACAACCGCGCGGCCATCTTCGTGGAGATGGGCCGCTGGCAGGATGCGCTGGAAGATTACAATAAATCCATCGAACTGTACCCCGATTTCGCGAAAGCGTACCTGAACCGCTCCTATGTGGAGAATATGCTCGGGCGCACGCGGGAGTCGCGCGCGGATTACCAGACGGCGCAGCAGAAGGTGCGGGACTACCGGGCCCGCAGCGGGGATGCCTCGTTTGCCGATACGACGCGCAAATACAACTCCCTGCTGGCGCTGGACGCGGATTTCGCGAAGAAGGATTTCGACAACGAGCTCCTGCAGCACCGCGATATCGACATCCGCCTGCGGCCGCTCTACAAGTTCAGCCTGGCCCGGGAGAAGGAGAACCTGAACGTGGCGCTGTCGCGCCGTTACGAGAACGCCCTGATCGACCGCTTCATCGAGGCGGCGCCGACGCCGATCACGCTCGGCAACACGGAGAGCACGGGGACGGACAGCTACTTGTTCACGGCGAATGCCGAGGAATACTTCGTCAAGGGCCTGCAGGAGCTGCAGCGCAAGCAGTTCAACTCGGCGCTGAGCTGGTTCGACCGGGCGGTGAGCGCGGCGGATGACGACGTCTCGCGCGACCGCTATGCCCGCTACTACAAGGCCTTCTACCTGATGAACCGGGGCGTGCTGAAGGCGGAGATGATCGACTTCATCGCTTCGCTCGAAGGGAACGTGCAGACGCTCTCGATGGACACCGACGGCACCACGCGGGCCCGCGTGAGCGACCGTGTCGCGCGCACCTACGATTATTCCGATGCGATCGCCGACATCCGCGAGGCGCTGACGATCCTGCCGGACATCCCGTACCTGTACTTCGACCTGGGCAATCTGGAGTGCCTGTCGTCGCGCTTCGTGGAAGCGCTGGAGAACTACGACATGGCCATCAAGCTCTATCCCAATATGGGTGACGCCTATTTCAACCGCGGACTCGTGCTGATCTACCTCAAGGACAAGGAGAAGGGGTGCATCGACCTGTCGCGCGCCGGCGAACTCGGCGTGGCGGATTCCTACAGCGTCATTTCCAAATACTGCTCGGAGGATGAAAACAATTAAGTTCAAGTCCTTGTCGTCAGGCAGTTGCGGCAACTGCTATTTTCTGGGAATTTTCGGGGAGAGCGGCCATTGTGAGGCGGGCGTGCTGATCGACGCCGGGGTGAGTCCGCGACGGCTCAAGAAGGAGCTGGAGCGCGAGGGACTTTGCTTCGACGATTTCGCCGGACTGCTCATCACCCACGACCACAACGACCACATCCGTTCGCTGGGCTCCTATTGCAAGCATCTGGGCAAGCCGGTCTGGACGCCGCCGGAGCTCTCCGGGGCGCTCGCGCGCCATTATATCACGGGGGAGTACTACGGCAAGTGCCGCACCGTGCTCGCTCCCGGCTGGAACGAAATCGTCCCGGGGCGGATCCGGGCGCAGTGTTTCGAGGTGCCCCACGACGCCACGCACACGGTCGGCTATGCGCTGATGCTGGATGACTATAAATTCGTGATCATGACCGACATCGGGCGGATGGTCCCGCAGGCGCTCGCGTTTGCCCGCCAGGCGGACACGGTGGTGATCGAGTCCAATTACGATCTGGAAATGCTCCGCCACGGGCCCTATCCCAAGGAGCTCCAGGACCGCATCTGTGGCGGGCGCGGGCATCTGTCCAATGCCGAGTGCGCCGAGGCCCTGCGCGACTTCATGCATCCGGGCCTGCGCAACATCTTCCTGTGCCACCTGTCGGAGCACAACAATACGCCCGAGCTGGCGTACGAAACGAATTCCACCGTACTCCAGGCCTGCTGCGCGGATTACGGCTCCCGCATCCCGCGTCTGTGTCCGCTCCCGCGGATGTCGCCATCCCCGATGTTCATCCTGTAGCGCCGGCCGCCGGAGCGGCCGGTCTCACTTCGCATTCCCGGCGGAGGACGATTTTCGAAGAATATTGTTATATTTGTAAACTGCAAACGGAGAACAATTAATAATCAATACAATTATGGTCAAAGTCAATGTAGGAGGCTGCAGCTCCTTTGTCAAAGATGCAGAGTATCAGAAGTATGTTGAGAAGGCCCTGGCGGCCTATGACGTGTTGGATTCCGAGAAAGGCGCAGGCAATGACTTCCTTGGCTGGAAGACCCTTCCGGTCGATATTCCCGAATCCCTGATCGCCGACTGCGAAGCCATCCGCGACGACTGGTCCGCCAAGGGCGTGGACCTGGTGATCGTGATCGGCATCGGCGGCAGCTACCTGGGAGCCCGTTGCGCTATCGAGGCCCTCTCGCACGGCTTCGTGCGCAAAGAAGGCGTCCCGCAGATCGCCTTCGCCGGCAACAACCTCTCGGAGGACTACCTTGCCGAACTGATGGACCTCGCCCGGATGCGCAACACCGCCTGCGTGGTGATCTCCAAGTCCGGCACCACCACCGAGCCGGCCGTCGCCTTCCGCATCGTCAAGGAATACATTGAGAAGACCTACGGCAAGAAAGAGGCCGCCGGGCGCATCGTCGCCATCACGGACGCCAGGAAAGGCGCCCTCAAGACCCTGGCCGCCCAGGAGGGCTACAAGTCCTTTGTCGTGCCCGACAACGTGGGCGGCCGCTACAGCGTCCTCACCCCGGTTGGCATCCTGCCGATCGTCCTGGCCGGATTCGACATGCGCGCGATGCTGAAGGGCGCCGCCGCGGAGCGCGAGGCCCTGCTGAAGAAGTCCGCCGACAACCCCGCCGTGCAGTACGCCGCGATGCGCAACCTGCTTTACCACGAGTGCGGCAAGAAGGTGGAGATCCTCGTGACCTTCATGCCCAAGCTCCAGTATCTGGGCGAATGGTGGAAGCAGCTCTACGGCGAGTCCGAAGGCAAGGAAGGCCGCGGTATCTTCCCGGCTTCCGTGGTCTGCACGACCGACCTCCACTCGATGGGCCAGTTCATCCAGGAGGGCGACCGCGTGATGTTCGAGACCACCGTGACGGTGGAGAACGCTTCCCGTCAGGTGGTGATCGGCTCCGACGAGCAGAACCTGGACCAGCTGAACTACCTGGCCGGCCAGCGCGTCGAGCACTGCAACAAGATGGCCCAGCTGGGCACCAAGCTCGCCCACATCGACGGCGGCGTGCCGCAGATGGAGGTCAGCGTGGAGAAACTCGACGAGGCCAACCTCGGCGCCATCTTCTATTTCTTCGAGTTCGCCTGCGGCATCAGCGCCTATGTGCTCGGGATCAACCCGTTCAACCAGCCGGGCGTGGAGGCGTACAAGAAGAACATGTTCGCCCTGCTGCGCAAGCCGGGCTATGAGGCGCAGACCGAGGAGATCCTGAAACGTTTGTAGGCGGTTGGAGCGAAGCGAAGTTCGCATCAGCGAACCGGCCCGGTCACGTGACTTTGCGCGAGCAAAGTTGGAAAGTGACTTGAGGACCGAAGGAGGTTAGGGGGATATGCCCCCTAGAAAGCATAATCCGAGGGGGCCTTGAGCCCGGGTATTCCATAATACGCGGACACGAGGTCCCCTCGGATGTATACTTTCCGCCCCAGCAGGTCCGGATGGTCCACCAGGTTGAGGGCGTCCCGGATGGCGCCGGACTTGAGTTCGACCGTCAGGCAGTAGTCTTTGTCGTCGGTGGCGGCGCGGGAGCCCAGGGCGAGGTTGGTGTTTTTGGTAAAGGGCGCCGTGAAGGAGATCTTGCCCGTGTTCGTGGCCACGCCCACGATGTATCCGCAGACCCAGACTCCTTGCTCGCCGGCGTGTCCGCGTGCGGCGGAGACATCGTAGGCGCCTTCGATCCGGGTGGCGTCCTGGCCGCCGAGCACGAATTCTTCCGAGAGCCAGGTGCGGGCGGTGTCGACCTGCAGGGAGATGCCGCCGGAGGCCGTGCCGATGTTGGGGCTCACGAGGATGGCGAGCATCTGGCACGGGGCGAGCGTGCGGGAGAAGAGGGTCTGCACGAAGCCGCCGTCGTCCAGGGAGAGGGAGACGGTGCCGGGCCGGAAGAAAGCGGTGCGCGTCTCGCCGTAGGCGTAGTCGAGACTGCCGTCGGCGCCCTGCAGGCGGAGCCGTCCCTGGGGGAACGCCTGCCGGAACGAGTCGGAGATGTCCAGGGACAGGCCGCTGTTGAGCTGGCGGCATTCGAGCGTCACGGCGACGCTCCCGTCCGCCGGGACGGTGACGACCTGGGTGTCGCCCCACTGGGGCGCATCGAAGGCGGGAGCCTCGAATTCGTCGGAGACGGCGCTCACGGTGTAGGCTCCGGCCGGGACGGACAGTACGTCGGGAGACTGGGCATAGGGGCCCGGGTAGATGATGTTGCCGTCGGCATCGGCGACGGTGAGGCGGAAGGTGCCGCTGTCGGGCAGGCCTGCCGCGGCGCGGGTGGCGATCGGGGCGCTGTCGATTAAGGTGATCAGCAGGGTGCCTGTCCGGGTCTGCCGGAAGAGGTCCTGGCAGGAGACGGGGATCAGAAGGAGGGCGGCGAGGACCGCGAGGAGCTGGAGGGTTGATTTCATAGTGTTTTGTGTTAAAATGTTTCGGCACCCAAGATGCGGATCTTTTCCGGATTCGAGGATAAAAATCATAAAAATCTGGCCTTTTTGAGATGATTTTTATCGAAAATTGCTGTTTTTTATCATGGTTTTGGCGCCTCCGCCGGAACGCGACAAAAGTGTTCCGGCTCTTATCCATGAACCGCCCCTCAGTAGAGGGTTTGATGCAACTGACCCGTGAATGAAAAAAAATGACGGCTCGGAGGCGAAGCCGACCGGGGGAGTCTGAGGGGACCGCCCCTCAGTAGAGGGTTTGATGCAACTGACCCGTGAATGAAAAATTCACGGGTCAGTTGCATCACTGCGACTGACCCGTTACGTAACCTAAACTTAAACTATGAAAAACTTCGGCGCTAAAATAGATAGTTTTTAGGAAAAATGCAAATTTTCCCTTGAAATTTTTGTAATTTTGTACCATTGTTTCGTTTCAAACGCAGTTATTTATGAATATCAGACAAATTTTTCTTGCCGCCGCTGCCGTCCTGGTTCTCGCGACCGCTTGCGGGAAACGCTATGAGACTGTGGCGGGTGACCCTCTCCAGACTAAAATTTATACCCTGGACAACGGATTGAAGGTCTATATGTCCGTCAACAGGGAGCAGCCCCGGATCCAGACCTATATGGCCGTCCGCGTGGGAAGCAAGAATGACCCTTCCGAGACCACGGGCCTGTCCCACTACCTGGAGCATGTAATGTTCAAGGGTACGGAGCAGTTCGGCACGTCGGACTATGCGTCCGAGAAGCCCCTGCTCGATGAGATCGAGCGCCTGTTCGAGCTGTACCGCCGGACGACGGGGGAGGCGGAGCGCCTGGCGATCTACCACCAGATCGATTCGGTCAGTTACGAGGCCTCCAAGTATGCCATTCCCAATGAATATGACAAACTGATGGCCGTGATCGGCGCCGTCGGGACCAATGCCTGGACTTCCGACGACGAGACCGTCTATACGGAAGACATCCCCTCCAACCAGATCGACAACTGGGCCCGCATCCAGGCCGACCGCTTCCGCAATTGCGTGATCCGCGGCTTCCATACGGAGCTGGAGACCGTCTATGAGGAGAAGAACATGACCCTGACCCGCGACAGCGAGAAGGCTTACGAAGCCCTGGCCCGGGCGCTGTATCCCCACCATCCGTACGGCCAGCAGACCACGATCGGGACGCAGGAGCATCTGAAGAACCCTTCCATCACCAATATCAAGGCCCACTTGGCCAACTACTATGTGCCGAACAACATTGCCGTGTGCGTGTCGGGCGACTTCGATCCGGACGAAATGGTGGCCGCCATCGAGAAGTATTTCGGCGATTGGAAGCCCAATCCGTCCGTGCCCGTGCTGCAGTATGAAGCCGAAGCGCCGATCACCTCGCCCATCGAGAAGGAGGTCTATGGCCTGGAGGCGGAGAACCTCTCCGTCGCCTGGCGCCTGCCCGGGGCGCGCGACCTCAGGACCGCGGCCGTAGCCGAGATGGCCGGCTCCATCCTGTCCAACGGCCAGGCCGGCCTGATGGACCTGGATATCAACCAGCAGCAGAAAGCCCTGTATGTCATGGGCGGGTATCAGTCCCAGCCGGATTACGGCTCCTTCCTGCTGATGGGCGCTCCCAAGCAGGGGCAGTCCCTGGAGGAACTGCGTGACCTGCTCCTGGCCGAGGTGGCGAAACTCCGGGCCGGCGACTTCGATGAATCGCTCCTCGAAGCGACGCTCAACAATATCAAACTCAGCAAGATGCGTCAGCTTGAGAACAACAGCGCCCGCGCCCGCCAGTTTGTGAATGCCTTCATCGACGGTATCGACTGGAAGGACGCCTGCAAGGAGCTCGACCGCCTGGCGGCCGTGACCAAGGAGGATGTCGTGGCGTTTGCCAATGAATACCTGGCCGGGAATGCCTATGCCGTGGTGTACAAGCGCCAGGGCGAGGACAGGACCGTCCAGAAGATCACGGCCCCGAAGATCACCCCGATCGTGACCAACCGCGACAAGACCAGCGCGTTCCTCTCCGAGATCCAGAATTCCCCGGTGAAGCCCGTCGAACCGGTGTTCGTGGACTTCTCCAAAGATATGTCCCGCTTTACCCTGGCGCCGGGCGCCGAGGTACTCTACAAGCACAACGAGATCAACGACATTTTCACGCTCAACGCCGTGTACAACTGCGGCACGCAGCAGGATCCCGCCCTCGCCGTGGCGTTCGAGTACCTGTCCTACCTCGGCACGCCCGGGATGACTCCGGAGCAGATCGCTTCCCGGATGTATGCCCTGGGCTGCTCCTACAGTGCCGGTGCCGGCGCTTTCCAGAGTTCTTTCAGCGTCCGCGGCCTGAGCGAGAACCTGCCCGCGGCCCTGCGCATCGTCGAGGACCTGGCCAGGAATGCCGTCCCGGACGAGGCCATCCTCGCCAACCTCAAGGCCGACCTGCTGAAGAGCCGCGCCGACGCCAAGCGTTCGCAGGGTTCCTGCGGCGCCGCGCTGACCGCATATGTCCAGTACGGGCCCGAGTACGTCCGCGCCTCCGCCCTGAGTGATGCGCAGCTGAAGGCCCTGACTTCCGGGGAGCTGTTGTCCAAGGTGCGCGCGGTCTTCGACCAGGGGCATGAACTGCTCTACTACGGCCCCGCCACCGAGCAGGAGTTGAAGGCCGTCCTGGCGGAGAATCACTACGTAGCCGAAGGGGCCGTCCTGCTGCCGGAACGGCATGCCGTCCTGCAGACGACGCCTTCCGACCGTGTCTTGCTGGTGCAGTATGACGCCAAGCAGCTCCAGTACACGCAGTATTCCGACCGGGGAGAGGCCTACGATCCTGCCAACGCCGCCGACCTGGCCCTGTTCAACGAGTATTTCGGCAGCGGCATGAACGCCATCGTCTTCCAGGAGATGCGCGAGGCGCGCGGCCTGGCCTACACGGCCCGGGCCCGCCTGTCCGCCCCGTCCTATGCCGACGACAGCTATTCCTTTACCGCCTATATCGCCACGCAGAACGACAAACTGCGCCAGGCCGGGGAGGCCTTCACGCAGATCATCAACGAGATGCCGCAGTCCGAGGCCGCCTTCTCCGTGGCCCGCGACGCCCTGCTGAGCCGCCTGCGCACCCAGCGTACCACCGGGATGAATGTCCTGCGCAGTTACCAGGCCTGCCGCCGGCTCGGCCTGAGCGAACCGACCGACAGGGCCGTCTTCGAGAAGGTGCAGCAGATGACGCTTGCGGATGTGGTGGCCACCCAGCGCAAGTGGGTCAAGGACCGCACCTACACCCACGCCATCCTGGGCGACATCAAGGATATGGATGCCAAATACCTCTCCACGCTCGGCCCGGTCCGGGAGGTGAGCCTCGAGGAGATCTTCGGCTATTGATATGACGGCGAAGGCCTGTGTCCGCTCCATGCGGCTTCGCACGCTGCCGCTTTCGCTCGCCGGAATCGCGCTCGGCGTCCTGCTCGCTGTCCGGGACCACGATTTCAACGTCCTGACACTCATCCTGCTGGCCTTGACGACGGTCAGCCTGCAGGTCCTGAGCAATCTTTCGAATGAATTGGGGGATACCCTGTCCGGCACGGACCGTTCCGACCGGCAGGGTATCCATTATTCCATCCAGGACGGGGAGATGACCGTCCCCGAGATGAAGCGCCTGATCGGCTGTTTTGCCGGCCTGTCCTGCCTGCTGGGCTTCGGGATGGTCCGGAGTGCATTCGGGACGGTCCTGCAGCCGCTCCCGCTCGCATTTCTGGCGCTGGGCGCCGCCGCCGTCTGGGCTGCGATGCATTACACGCTGGGCAGGCATCCCTATGGGTACCGGGGGCTCGGGGACCTGTTCGTGTTCGTCTTTTTCGGCCTCGCGACCGTGTGCGGCGGGTATTTCCTGACCTGTCTGGAATGGGACTGGATGATCCTGCTGCCGGCCGCCGCCATCGGTTGCTTCAGCGTGGGCGTGCTGAATGTCAACAATATCCGCGATATGAAATCGGATGCGGCCACGCGTGTGACCGTGGCGATGAAGATGGGGGACCGGCGTGCGCGCGCCTATCAGACGGCGCTGATCGCCGCGGGCTGGGTGCTGATGACGGCTTATGCCCTGGCGTTCCGTCCGTTCAGTCCCTGGCATTTCCTCTATTTCGCCGCGGCGCTCCCGTTTGTCCGGCACCTGAAAGGGGTCTGGACGCTGTGGGACCGCGATCTGGACCCGATGCTCCCGCTGCTGGTGCTGGCCACGGCCTCGTTTGCCGCGCTGGGCGGCATCGGCTTCCTGTTCTAGGCGGTCTTCTTCTCGCCGACATACATCCGGCACAGACCGAAGGTGAAGGCCTTGTGGCGCACCTGCGTGTAGCCGCAGCGCACCATCGTGGCCGTCCATTCGCGGCGGCCCGGGAACTGCTGTACCGAGGCGGGGAGGTACCGGTAGGCGGCCTTGTCGCCGGAAATGCGTCCGCCGATCCAGGGGACGAAATGCTGGAAATAGAGGTTGTAGCAGCTGCGGAGGAATTTGTTCTCCGGCACGGACAGCTCCAGGATGACGAGCCGCCCGCCGGGCCGCAGCACGCGCAGGATCTCCGTCAGGGCCGCTTCGCGGTGCTCGAAATTGCGGATGCCGAAGGCGATGGTTGCGCGGTCGAAGGAGCCGTCCTCCCAGCGCATCGCCTCGCTGTCGCCCTGCTCGCAGGAAATGCGCTCCTCCAGGCCCGCTTTCGCGACCTTGTCGCGCATTACGGCAAGCATCCCCTCGGAGAGGTCGAGTCCGGTGATGCGGCTGTCCGGGTGCATCCGGCGGGCGATTTCCAGGCTGAAGTCGCCCGTGCCGCAGGCGATGTCGAGGATCTGCTGCGGCCGCTCCGGCGTCACGATTTCTCGCAGGGCACGGCGGCGCCAGATCCGGTCCACACCGAGGGACATCAGGTGGTTGAGGCGGTCGTAGTCGGGGGCGATCCCGTCGAACATCTGCTGAATTTTGTCTTTAGCGGGCATAGGCGTATGAAAAAGTCCGGCGTTTCGGACCGGACTTGTGGAGCAGGATAAGGGAGTCGAACCCTCCTCCTCGGCTTGGGAAGCCGATGCACTACCGATGTGCTAATCCTGCAGTGGATGCGGATGGACGGAAATCTCCGGCAATTGATGCAATCGTGAGCCCGTTCCGGGTGCAAATATAGCAAATTATTCTTAATTTTGACAACTTGATACGAAGCGAACATGTATTCATTGGGAATCGATGTCGGATCTTCATCCGTAAAAGTTGCCCTGCTCGACCTTGAGAGCGGGAAATGTGTCAGTTCAGCCACCCATCCCAAGTCGGAGGCGCCGATCCGGGCGGTCCGCAAGGGCTGGGCGGAGCAGGACCCCGGGTCCTGGTGGAACTATCTGTGCGAGGGTGTCCGGGAGATGGCTGCCGCCGGCTTCGACCTGGGGCGGGTGGCCGCCGTCGGCATCTCGTACCAGATGCACGGCCTGGTGGCGCTGGACAAAGCGGGTCAGCCCGTGCGCGACGCCATCATCTGGTGCGACTCGCGGGCGGTTTCCATCGGCGCGGAGGCGCTCCAGGCCATCGGCTATGACCGCTGCATGGAGCATCTGCTCAATTCGCCGGGCAATTTCACGGCCTCGAAGCTGGCCTGGGTCCGGCGCAACGAGCCGGACATCTACGACAGGATCTGGAAATTCATGCTCCCGGGCGACTACATCGCCTACCGGCTCACAGGGGAAGTGACGACCACCGCCACCGGGATGTCCGAGGGCATCCTCTGGGATTTCGTCGAGAACCGCCGCGCGCACTTCGTGGCCGATTACTTCGGCATCGAGTCCGACAAGTTCTGCCAGGTGGTGCCGGCAATCGGCGTGCAGGGCAGGACCACGGAGGCCATCCGGGCGGAACTGGGCATCCCCGCGGGGACGCCCGTGTCCTACCGCGCCGGGGATCAGCCGAACAATGCGTTCTCGCTGGACGTGCTCAAGCCGGGCGAGATTGCGGCCACCGGCGGCACCAGCGGCGTGGTTTACGGTGTGACCGACGTGCCGAAGGCGGATCCGCAGTCCCGCGTGAATACCTTCCTGCACGTGACCTCCGAAGCCGGGGACCGTCCGCTGATGGGCGTGCTGCTCTGCATCAACGGCACCGGCATCATGAACTCCTGGGCGCATCGCAACATTTCCCCGGAGTTGTCTTACCCCGAGATGAACGACCTCGCCGCAACGGCCCCCGTGGGCGCGGACGGCCTGCTCGTGCTGCCGTTCGGCAACGGGGCGGAGCGCGTGCTGAC
>JAFTGA010000006.1 GCA_017458145.1 Bacteroidales bacterium
GAAGGTGGCGCGGGGGCAGCGGGGCGGCAACGGCGCGCACCGCGAGCCCAAGCCGGAGACGGTGGCGAAATACGCCGAAGCGCTGCGGCTGGTGCAGGAGACGGAGCTGACCTACGTCGAGATCGCCGCGCGGTGCGGCGTGGGGGAGGGCGGCCTGCGCAACTACCTGCGCGTCTGGCATCCGGCGTTGATGCAGGGCCGGGCGCACCGGGAACCGGAAAGATAGTCCTGGTAGTGTTATGCATCCTGCGGCGTCTCCCGCGGGGGATATCCGAATGCTTTCTTGTAGGCGCGGCTGAAGAAGGCGGGGTCCTTGAATCCCGCTTCCAGCATCGCGTCGCAGACCCTGCAGTCTCCTCCGGAGAGCAGCCGGCGGGCATCCTCCAGGCGGCGGTGCAGGATCCATTTCTCCGGAGTCAGGTCGCTGACCTTCTTGAAGTCCCGCTTGAACGCCGACAGGCTCCGCCCCGAGTAGCGCGCCAGTTCGGGCAGGGACAGGTCGTAGAGATAGTTCTCCTCCATAAAAGACAGCAGGTCGATCTTCCACGGCTGCGCGAAATCGAAGAGCGATGCGTAGAAGTTGTGGTCCGCTGCCAGCACGCAGCGCAGCCCTTCCAGGCGCTTGAGCCACGCCACCTCTTCCGGCAACGCGTCCGCCGTGTCCAGGTAGGGCGTCAGCGAGAGGAACAGGCTCTCGAGTTCCGGCCCGGCCGGAATCTTGAGCACGGGTTCGTCGTTGCGCCGCGCGTCGCGGGGCAGATCCCGGCGGGACAGGCCCCGGTAGTAACTGTGCAGGAAGTGCCGGCAGAAGAACAGGGCGACCGACCGGAAGGGTTGCCCGTTTTCGGGCGCCCAGGCTTCCACTGCGAGCCGGTGGTCCTTGCGCAGGAAGACGCAGTCGCCGGCGGACAGCGGTGTGCGGCGCCCGTCGCAGACGACTTCCGCCCGGCCCGACCGGATATAGAGCAGGGTGTGCTCCTTGAGACGCTGCGGCCCGCGGATCTCCTCCCGGTCCACCCGGGAGAAAACTACGCCGGAGTAGTTGATGCGGCTGAATCCTTCCATAGGGCAAAGATAGTGTTTTTGGGCTTTCCAGTCAAATAAAATGGGCTTTCCAGTCAATTTTTTCTCCGTAAAGGGTTGTTACTTTGCACCCGGAAAGTAATATATGATGAAAAGATTTCTCTTAACCCTTCCGGTCCTGGCCGCAGCATGGGCTGCGCAGGCCGCCCCGGCACTGCCGGATAACGAAATCACCGATACCCTGCGCAGCGCCGTCGTGACCGGCACCCGCGTCGCAATGGAACGCGACCGGATCCCCGCACCCGTGGCCGTTGTCGGCCGCGAGACGATTGCGCTGAGCGACGAAAGTTCCCTGATGCCCTCGCTGATGGAGCAGGTCCCCGGCCTGTTCGTCACCTCGCGCGGCGTCACCGGCTACGGCGTATCGGCCGGAGCCGCGGGCGGCATCTCCCTGCGCGGTTTCAGCGCCGGCAGCGGCCGGACGCTCGTCCTGATCGACGGCCACCCGCAGTTCCAGTCCATCTACGGCCACGCCGTGGCGGACGAGTACCTGGCTGACCTGGCCGAACGCGTGGAAGTCACGCGCGGCGCGGCTTCCGTGCTGTACGGCTCCAATGCAATGGGCGGTGCCATCAACATTATCACCCGCCGCCCCGATTTCCTGGGCAACAAGGTCAGCATCAAGCTGATGGGCGGCTCCTACGGCACCCTGCGCGGCTCCGCCACAGAACAATATTCCAACGGTCGCTTCAGCCTCACGGCCAACGTGGCGCACGACCGCACGGACGGCCACCGCGACAACTCCGCCTTCCACTCCACGAGCGGAATGCTCAAAGCCGCTTACGACCTTTCTTCCGCCTGGCGCTTGAGCGGCGACGTGAATCTCGTCAAGGCGTATTCGCAGAACCCGGGCTCCGTCTCCCAGCCGATGTTCGAGGGCACGGCCGACATTCTCCGCCTGATGTCCTGGATCTCCCTGGAGAACCACTATGAACGCACCAGCGGCGGAATCAACTTCTATTTCAACTGGGGCCGGCACGACATCAACGACGGCTACGCCGCCGGAGGCAAGCCGCAGCCGTATCTCTTCCACAGCACGGATTATCAGGGCGGTTTCAATATTTTCCAGGCCTTCCGGCCCTGGACGGGCGGCACGCTGACCGGCGGGATCGACCTCAAACTCTACGGCGGCAACGCTTTCCGCAACCCGCAGACCGAAATCTATGCCGACCACAAGCACCTCCACGAAGAGGCCGTCTATCTGCTCGCGCAGCAGCAGCTCGGCGCCTTTACGCTCGACGCCGGCATCCGGATGGAGCACCATAGCCTGTATGGCGTGGAATGGATCCCGCAGGCCGGCGTCAGCTGGCTGGTCGGCCCCAACACCGCCCTCAAATTGTCCGCATCCAAGGGCTTCCGCACCCCGAACCTGCGTGAACTCTATATGTACGCCGTGGCCAATGCGGAGCTGAAGCCCGAGCGGGCGTGGAGCTATGACTTTACGGTTTCGCAGCACTGGCTGGACGGCCGGCTGAACGCTGAACTGAGCGTCTTCTACACCAAGGGCACCAATATCATCGAGGTCAATGTCGTGGATGGCAAACGCGCCAACCGCAATGTCGGCGCTTTCGAGAACAGCGGTGTGGAGGTGAGCGCTGACTGGCAGGCGACCCGGCAGCTCAAGTTCAACGCCAATTACAGTTTCCTGCACATGGGAAAGATCTATACCGGCGCGCCGGTCCACAAATTCTATGTGTCAGGTACCTGGACACCCGGCCGCTTCTCCGCCAACCTGGGCCTGATGGGCGTGAATGACCTGTATCTGTCCACCGGAGAGAATGCGGTCAAGAGCAATTATGTGGACCTGAAACTGCGCCTGGCCTACCGCATCACCGACTGGATCAGCATTTTCGCGCGCGGCGAGAACCTGCTGAACGCCAAGTATGAGACCATGCTCGGCTTCCCGGAGCCCGGCATCACCGTCCTCGGCGGTGTCTCGATCAACTTGTAATTGGAAATCCGCCAATTATCCTTATATTTGCACTCCGTTCTGCTCGCAGCAGGACGGAGTGCAGGTAGATGTGTCGGTCCCGTAGCTCAGTTGGATAGAGCAACAGCCTTCTAAGCTGTGGGTCGCGCGTTCGAGTCGCGCCGGGATCACAAAGACGGGGTTGCGTTCAGCAACCCCGTCTTGCGTTTCTACGTTACACCAGCATGATCCCCGCCTCGTGGCATTCCCGGACCATCTCGTCGGGCCAGATGCTGCTTTGGATCTCGCCGATGTGGGCCTTTCGCAGCAGATACATGCACAGGCGGGACTGGCCGATGCCGCCGCCGATGGTGCAGGGGAGTTCGCCTGCGAGCAGGCTCCGGTGGAAGGGAAGAGCCTCTTTCCACTGCTCTCCCTTGATCTCCAGCTGGCGGCGCAGCGCCGTCTCGTCCACCCGGATGCCCATGCTCGAGAGTTCGAAGGGGCGGTTCAGGATACGGTTCCAGACCAGGATATCGCCGTTGAGGCCCTTGAACCCCTCCTCGTTGGGGCTGCTCCAGTCGTCGTAGTCGGAGGCTCGGCCGTCATGCGGCGCCCCGTCGGAGAGCGCGCCGCCGATGCCGATGATGAACACGGCGCCCCAGCGGCGGACGATTTCGTTCTCCCGCTCCTTGGGCGGGAGTCCGGGATAGAGCTGGACCAGTTCTTCGGCATGCACGAAGTGAATCTCTTCCGGAAGTTCCGGGGTGATCTGCGGGAACTCGACGAAGAGCTTGTTCTCCGTGACCTTGATGGCTTCATAGATGCGCCTGACCGTCTGCTTGAGGAAACCCAGGTGCCGGTCCTCCCGGCGGATGACCTTCTCCCAGTCCCACTGGTCCACGTAGAGGGAGTGGATGTTGTCCAGCTCTTCGTCGGGGCGCAGGGCGTTCATGTCGGTGTAGATCCCGCGTCCGGGCTGGATGCCCATCCGGGCGAGCTTGACGCGTTTCCATTTGGCGAGGGAATGCACGACTTCTGCCTGCCGTTCGCCCATGTCCCGGATCGGGAAACGGACCGGGCGCTCCACGCCGTTGAGTTCGTCGTTGAGGCCGGTCCCGGAGAGCACGACCATCGGGGCGGTCACGCGCAGCAGGGCCAGCTGGGCCGACAGGTTGTTCTGGAACATATCCTTGACGGCCTTGATGGCCTTTTCCGTGTTCTCGGCACCGCCGAGCAGATCGACGTAATGATCGGGCAGGATCAGTTGCATGACGCTTAAAGTAATACACTAACGCCTGCAAAGATAATGAAAAATGCTGCAAAATCACTACCTTTGCGTTCTTATGAACAAGAAAGCAGGCAATATCATCAAATATGCCCTCTCCGCCGTGCTGGCGGTCGTGCTGGTCTATTTTGCGTTCCGCGGAGTGGACTGGAAGGCCTTCTGGACCGGACTGGGCCAGACCCGCTGGGCCTGGATCGTCCTCTACTTCATCGTGGCTCTGCTGGCGCTCTTTTTCCGGGAAGAGCGCTGGTATGCGCTGATCCGGCCGCTGGATCCCGAGGTGCGCCGCATGCAGGTCTGGGACGCCATCAACGTGGGCAACATCATCAACATCGTGCTGCCCGGGGCGGGGGAGTTTGCCCGCTGCGGCTACGTTTCCTCCAAACGGATGGGCTATGACAAGGCGCTCGGCACCATTGTCTGTGAGCGCCTGTGCGACGTGGTGGCCATCGTGGTGCTGCTGGTGACCGCCCTGTGCCTCAAGTGGGAGAGCTTCGGCCCGTTCTTCGCCGAGAATGTCTGGGCGCCGATGGCAGGCCGCCTGGGCGGCTCGCTGGTCTGGCTGCTCGCCGGGGTGGTCCTGCTGCTGGCTGCCTTCTTCTGGGCGGTGTTCCGCTTTCGTGACCGTGTGCGCCTTCTCGGGCGGATCGCCGAATGGCTCCTGGGACTCGGAGCCGGCTTTGCGAGCGTGGCGCGGATGGAGAATAAGTTCTCCTTCCTGCTCACCACGGTCGGGATCTGGATCATGTATGTGCTGATGTTCTGGTGCACGATCCGGGCCCTGCCCGATCTTGACTCGCTGGGAATGGCCGATGCGCTCTTCCTGTCGGCGATCGGCAACATGGCGTCCGTGATCCCCGTGCCGGGCGGCATCGGCGCCTACCATTATCTGGTAGCCCTGTCCATCCAGAGCCTTTATGCCCTGTCCTGGGACACCGGCATTCTCGTCGCCACCCTCGGCCACGAGGCGCATGCCATCCTGATCATCATCGTGGGCGTGATTTCCTATGTGCACCTGTCCTTGCGGAAGAAGAAATAATCGCTATCTTTACCTGATATGAAAGCAATCCTTGGAATAGGCAATGCCCTGACCGATATCCTGGCGGTCCTGCCGGACGATACCCTCCTGAACACCTACCATCTCCCGAAAGGGAGCATGCAGCATGTCGACATGGAGACGGGCGACCAGATCTGGCAGGCGCTCAAGCCGCTGGGCGTGAAGTATGTGGCCGGCGGCTCCGCTGCCAACACGATCAGCTGTACGGCGATTTTCGGGATGCCGTCGGGCTTTATCGGCAAGATCGGCAACGACGAGCTCGGGCTGCTCTTCAAGAGCGACCAGGAGCAGTACGGCGTGCGGACGCGCCTGCTGACCAGCGAGCACTCGAGCGGCCGGTCGATGGTGTTTGTCAGCGGCGGCAACGCCGAACGCACCTTCGCCGTTTATCTCGGCGCCGCGCTGGACCTGACTGCGGAGGATCTGGACCCGGCCTGGTTCGAGGGCTATGACTATTTCCATATCGAAGGCTATCTGGTACAGAATCAGGACCTGGTCCGCCGGGCGGTCGAATATGCCCGTGCGGCCGGATGCAGGATTTCGCTGGACCTCGCTTCCTACAACGTGGTGGAGTCCAACCTGGCCTTCCTGCACGATATCGTGGAAAAGTACGTGGACATTGTCTTCGCCAACGAAAATGAGTCCCGTGCGTTCACGGGCTGCACCGAGCCGCGCGAGGCCCTGCACGCGCTCTCAAAACTGTGCCGGACCGCCATCGTCAAGGTGGGCAAGGACGGCAGCTGGGTCCAATCCGGCGACGAGGAATATTGTATTGCACCCTGGCCGGCGGACCCGGTCGACGCCACGGGCGCCGGCGACACGTATGCTGCCGGATTCCTCTACGCCGACTCCCTGGGCCTGCCCCTGAAGGCCTGCGGGGAGATCGGTTCCATCATCGCCGCCAAGGTGGTGGAGGTGATCGGCACCAAGATCGACATCCCCCGCTGGCGGGTGGCCAAGCAGCAGATCCGCGAACTGATCGGAACGTACGGCCAATGAAGAATCCCATCCTGGCGCTGGCCCGGGCAATCGCTGCCTGGCGCGGGCGGAGCGAAGTGCCGACGGGCCTGATTCCGCTGAAGAAGGTGCGTCGCGCCACGGTCTTCGTGGATGCGTTGCAAGCGGAGGAGGACCCCGAACGAATCAGCCGTGCGGTCAGCCAATATTTCGCTTATATGGAGATTCCGGTGCGCATCCTCTGCCCGGGGAAGGAGGATCTCAATTGGATGGGATACAGGAAATCCGCCCTCCGCGCGGCGGATCCCGACCCCGAAGATCTGTTCATTTCGCTCGCCGGGTCGCCGGAGAATTTTGCCTCCGAATATGAAGCCCGGTGCAGCCGGGCCTGTTTCAAGGTGGGGCGGTGCCAGCTTCCGGGCGATGTGTTCGACCTGGTCGTGGCGGAGTCCGGAGATACGCGAGCCAGCCAGACGGCCGCCTTTTCCTCCATCAAAGATTATCTGACAAAAATCCGATGAAAAAATACCTGATTGTTTTCCTGATTTCAATGGTCCCGCTGATCGAACTGCGCGGCGCCATCCCCTATGCCGTCGGCTTCGGCCTGCCGCTGGTCCCTTCCCTGATCGTGGCTCTGCTCGGCAACATGGTCCCCGTCCCGTTTATTTTCCTGTTTGCCCGCAAGATTCTCGAGTGGGGCAAGGACAAGAAATACATCGGCGGTTTCTTCACCTGGTGCCTGGAGAAAGGCGAAAAGGGGGGCCGCAAGCTGGAATCGAAGGCCGGAGCGGGCCTCTACGTGGCGCTGCTGCTGTTTGTCGGGATCCCGCTTCCGGGCACGGGCGCCTGGACCGGCACCCTCGCCGCCAGCATCCTCGACATGGATTTCAGGAAGAGCATGCTCTACATCTTCCTGGGCCTGCTGCTGGCCGCTGCCATCATGCTGGCCGCCAGCCTCGGCGTCTTCGGCGCCATCGACCTGATGAAATAATGTTTTTTGACGCTCGCCAGAGGTCGGAGCACAGCGACGCAGGGGGTCTGGGGGGAACGCCACCCAGACATAGGGCCTGCCTGGCAGACGCTCGTCAGAGCGTCTGCCCGCCGATGAACTCCCGCATGATCGAGGTCGGGGGGATGGCGGCGATCTCCGCAGGCTTCAGGGCGCGGACAAACTGGAGAAAGTCCAGCAGGCTGTGCGCCTTTTCGTAGGCCGGAGAAGATTCGCTGATTCCGCACAGGAGCGGTTCCGCATAATACTTCAGCAGCGGAATATCATACAGCGTGGAGGAATTGAAGACGATGTCGGCGTTCTCCTCGTAGGGGAAGATATTCCGCTTTTCGCCGCGGCGCACGGAAGGCCAGCGCAGGATGTTGTCTTCCGGTGAAATGCCGCGTGTGCGGTTGTCCCGCACGATACGGCGCAGCAGGCGCTTGTCCGTGGTGGAACCGTGGTCCTTCTCGCCTCCCGGCAGGGCGGAGAGGGCGGAGATATAGATGTTGAAGATCCGCTCGCGCGGGATGGCGGGCGTCAGGTCCGGGTTGAGGGCGTGGATGCCTTCCATGAACAGGATATCGCCGTCCTCAAGCCGGAGCCGGTTGCCGTTGAACACGCGGTGTCCCTCCTTGAAATCAAATTTCGGCAGTTCCACCTCCTTGCCTGCAAGCAGGTCCAGGAGCTGTTCGTTCAGGAACTTCACATCCATCGCGGCAAGCGCCTCGTAGTCCCGCTCCCCGTTCTTGTCGATCGGGGTGTCCTCCCGGTTGACAAAGTAGTTGTCCAGTTCGATCACCTTGGGCTTGAGCCCGAGCACACGGGCCTGCTGGGCGATGCGCAGCGAGGAGCTGGTCTTGCCGCTGGAGGAAGGTCCCGACATCATCACGATGCGGCAGCGGCCCCGCTTCCAGAAGATCTGGTCGGCCGCCTGGGCATACTGGCGTTCCTGCCGTGCCTCGCAGAGGTTGATCAGTTCGATGGCCTTGCCGGCATCGAGGGTTTCGTTGATTTCTTCCAGGGAGTTGATTCCGATGGCCTGGCACCATTCCTTGTACTCCGCACGCGCGGCTTCAATCTTGGTCATAACAGTTCTTTTAAGAAAGGACCCGTGACCGACGCCGGATCGGCGGCGATCTGTTCGGGCGTTCCGCTTGCAATGATTCTGCCTCCCGCCGCTCCTCCTTCCGGACCCATGTCGATCAGGTAGTCCACCGATTTGAGCACGTCGAGATTGTGCTCGATCACGATGACCGTATTGCCCTGGTATACCAGGCGCTGAAGCACGGAGAGCAGGACCTTGATGTCCTCGAAGTGCAGGCCGGTCGTGGGTTCGTCAAGCATATAGAGGGTGTTGCCGGTGGCCTTGCGGGCGAGTTCGGCGGCGAGTTTCATCCGCTGGCTCTCACCGCCGGACAGGGTCACGGCGGACTGTCCCAGATGGATGTAGCCCAGCCCAACATCCACAAGCGCCTTGAGCTTCGGGGCGATCTTGGGATGGGACTTGAAGAATTCATAGGCCTCGCTGACGGGCATGTCCAGCACGTCACCGATGCTCTTGCCCTTGTATTTGACGGCGAGGGTGTCCTCCTTGTAGCGCTTGCCGCCGCAGGCGTCGCAGCAGACATTGACCGAGGGGAGGAAATTCATCTCGATGACCTTGATGCCCGCGCCCTTGCATTCCTCGCAGCGTCCGCCCGGGACATTGAAAGAGAAGCGTCCGGCCTTGAATCCGCGGACTTTGGCGTCGGGCGTGTCTTCGAAGAGGGCGCGGATGTCATTGAAGACCCCGGTGAAGGTGGCCGGGTTGGAACGCGGCGTGCGGCCGATCGGACTCTGGTCGATCTCGATGACTTTGTCTATGTTTTCGATCCCTTCGATCCTGTCATAAGGGAGCGGCTTTTCCTTGAAATGGTAGAACTTGCCCTTGAGGATGGGCATCAGGGTCTCGTTGATGAGCGACGACTTGCCCGATCCGCTGACGCCGCTGATACCGATCAGCAGGCCGAGCGGGAAATCTACGGTCACGCTCTTGAGGTTGTTGCCCCGGGCGCCGCACAAAGTCAGGTACAGGCCGTTCCCCCGGCGCCGGGCGGGCGGGACGCTGATTGGGTTGCGGACTTCGCGGGCCGGCCCGCTGTAGCAGATCCGGCCGCCGTTCTCCCCGGCGCCGGGGCCCACGTCCACGATCCAGTCCGCGGCGCGCATCGTCTCCTCGTCGTGCTCCACGACGATCACGGTATTGCCTTCGTCGCGCAGTTTTTTCAGCGAAGCGAGCAGTTTCCGGTTGTCCCGCTGATGCAGGCCGATGCTCGGTTCGTCGAGGATATAGATGACATTCACGAGTTTGGACCCGATCTGCGTGGCCAGGCGGATGCGCTGGCCCTCGCCGCCGGACAGGGAGGCCGTCGGGCGGTCCAGGCTCAGGTAGTCCAGCCCTACGTCCAGCAGGAAGCGGACACGGTCGGAGAGTTCCTTGAGGATGTCGCGTGCGATGGTGTTCGCCCGCTTGTCCAGGCGCTCCGGCAAGGCGTCGAGCCAGGCGGCGAGGTCGCTGATCTCCATCGCGCTGACCTCCGAGATATCCTTGCCGTCGATGCGGAAGCATCGGGTGTGGGCGCCCAGGCGCGTGCCGTGGCAGACCGGGCAGACAATTCTGTCCTCGACGTCGCCCGTCACGCCCTCCCAGTTGACCATTTCGCTCTGCGGGCCCTCGCCCACGCGGTAAAACTCGTCGGAGCCATAGACCAGCAGGGTCACCGCCTCGTCGGGCAGGGCGGCGATGGGCTCATAGAGCGAGAAATTGTGCTTGCGTGCCACGGCGCGGACCAGTTCGAATTTGCGCGAGTCGCGCAGCCGGCCCAGCGGGGCGATGCCGCCGTCCGCTACGGACTTCCCGGGATCGGGCACGATGGTGTCCATGCTCACGTCCGGGACGGTGCCGAGGCCCTTGCAGTGGGGGCAGTAGCCTTCCGGCGAATTGAAGGAGAAGGTGTGCGGGGCTGGCTCCTGAAGGGAAATGCCGTTTTCCGGATCGACCAGGTGCTTGGAATAGTGGTGCAGCGCGCCCGTCTCCATATCCAGCACGGCGAGCGAACCCTTGCCGAGGCCCAGTGCCGACGAGACGGAACTGCGCACGCGCGCCTCATCTCCGTCGGCGGGCTTGAGCTTGTCCACGACCAGCTCGATGAAATGGCCTTTGTAGCGGTCCACGGCTTCGACCTCGGCCAGTTCGCGGATCTCCCCGTCGATGCGCACCTGCAGGTAGCCCTTCTTGCGCAACTGCTCGAACAACTCGCGGTAATGGCCCTTTCGGCCGCGCACCAGGGGCGAGAGCAGCAGGCACTTGCGCCCGCGGAACTCCCGCAGGATCAGATCCACGATCTGCGCGTCGGTGTAGCGGACCATCTCCTTCCCGGTCACGGGCGAATAGGCCGTGGAGGCGCGGGCGTAGAGCAGGCGGAGGAAATCGGAGATCTCCGTGATGGTACCGACCGTGGACCGCGGATTGCTGCCGGTGGTCTTCTGCTCGATGGCGATGACCGGGCTCAGTCCCGTCACGCTCTCGACCTCGGGCTTCTCCAGGATGCCCATGAAGTGCTTGGCGTAGGGGGAGAGGGTGTTCATATAGCGGCGCTGCCCCTCCGCGTAGAGGGTATCGAAGGCAAGGGAAGACTTGCCGCTGCCGCTGATGCCCGTAATGACCACGAACTTGCGGCGCGGCAGATCTACGTCCACGTTCTGCAGATTATGCGCCCGGGCGCCGCGTATTTCGATCTTGCCTTCTTTATTCATAAGGGAAGACAAAAATACGAAATTTATAAGTAACTTTGTCCAATCTTATTGGATTATGTGGCTTTGGATGTCAGTCTGTTCGGCCGTGCTGCTCGGTATCTATGACGTTGCCAAGAAGCAGGCCCTCAAAAAGAACGGAGTCTATTGGATTCTGCTCAGCGCCACGGCATTCACTGCCGTGTTCCTCTCCCCGTGCCTCTCGCACGGATCCCTGCAGGACCACCTGAGCCTCGTGCTCAAGGCCGTGCTGGTCTCCACTTCCTGGGTGTCCGGGCTGATCGCCCTCCAGCATCTTCCGCTGACGACGGTCAGTACCGTCAAGGCATCCCGTCCGATGTTCGTGGTGGTCTTCTCCATCCTCCTTTTCGGAGAGCGGCTCAACCTGCTGCAATGGATCGGTGTGGGCATCGTGATGGCCGCCCTGTTCCTGAGCACCCGCTCCAACCGCCACGACACCGACAAGGAGACCACGGCCAAGGGAATGACCTGCATGATCGTTTCCGTGCTGTCCGGATCGGCCAGCGCCCTTTATGACAAGTTTATTCTCCAGCATCTCGAGCCGCTTTTTGTCCAGAGCTGGACCAATATCTACATCACTGTGCTTCTTGCCGTCGTGATTCTGGTACAGTATTTGGCAGACAAGGAGCACTTCCAGCCTTTCACCTGGGACTGGCGGATTCCGCTGATCGCCGTGCTGATCACCGCGTCCGACATGCTTTACTTCTACTCGGTCAAGGATCCGGATGCGCTGCTTTCCGTGATTTCGATGATCCGCCGGAGTTCCGTGGTGATCACCTTCCTGTTCGGTGCCCTGGTCTTCAAGGAAGGGCACGTGAAGGACAAGGCGCTGGACCTGGTCCTGATGATGGCGGGCGTGGCCCTGCTGCTCTTCGGGTCCGTATTAATTTGAATGTAAGCAAGTATGAAACGTATCGTCCTGATCCTCGCCCTGCTCTGCGTCACGCTCGCCGCAGGGGCCCAGTCTCCCCGCTTCAAACTCGGCAAGTGGACCGAGATCCAGACCGCCATCCTGCAGGAACTCAACCGCTCCTACGTAGATTCGCTGCCCATTGACCGCATCGAGCGCCGCGGCGTGGATGCGATGCTCGCAGACCTGGACCCCTATACCGTCTATATCCCCGAGGAGGAGAACGAGAACCTCCAGATGATGATCCACAAGACCTATGGCGGCATCGGCGCCGTGATCTACAAGCCCGACGTGCAGGGCAACGTCATCATCAACGAACCCTACGCCGGTTCCCCGGCGCAGAAGTACGGCCTGGTGTGCGGCGACGAGATTCTGGCGATCGACGGCGAGACGGTGGCGGGCCTGACCTCGCAGCAGGCCAGCGACAAGATGCGCGGCGACCCCGGGACGAAGGTGGTCTTCCGTGTCAAGAAGCTGCGCAGCGGTGAAGTGGAGGACATCACCGTCACGCGCGAGCGCATCAAGATCAGCGACATCGAGTTCGCCGGAATGCTGGACGGCAAGGTGGGCTATATCTCCCAGAACGGCTTCTCGGACGGCGTGGGCGCCGATTTCCGCCAGAAGGTCATCGGGCTCAAGCAACAGGGGATGCAGACCCTCGTGCTCGATTTGCGAGGCAATGGCGGCGGCCTGATGAACGAAGCCGCAGAAATCGTGTCCGTGTTCGTGCCCAAGGGCTCGCTGGTCGTGTCCGCCCAGGGCCGCGAGGCCCATTCCAATTATTCGTTGCTGACGGACAAGGATCCGGTGGATACCCGGATTCCCGTGATCGTGCTGGTGGATTCCGGCTCCGCCTCGGCCTCCGAGATCGTGGCCGGCGCCCTGCAGGACATGGACCGCGCCACTATCATGGGCGAGCGCACCTTCGGCAAGGGCCTCGTGCAGAGCATCCGTTCCCTGCCTTATGGCGGCGAACTGAAGGTCACCACGGCCAAGTACTACACCCCGTCGGGCCGCTGTGTGCAGGCCATCGACTATGCCCAGCGCCGGGAGGACGGCAGCGTGGCGCACATTCCCGATTCGCTCACGCACGAATTCAAGACCGCCCACGGGCGCACCGTGCGCGACGGCGGCGGCATCACGCCGGATGTCAAGCTCAAGTTCCGCGAATACAGCCGCCTGACCTATTCGCTGGTGTCCTACGGGATCATCGAGCAGTATGCCCTGGAGTTCGTGCGGAAGCATGAAAGCATCCCGGCCGTGGAGGATTTCCACCTGTCCGATGCCGATTACGAGGATTTCATCGCCTTTGCGGGCGGCAAGGAGTTCGATTACCGCTCCTCGGCCAAAACGTATTTCGACCGGGCGAAGGAAGAGCTCAGGCGGGACGGCCTCGACGAGGCGATGAAGCCGCAGCTTGACGCCCTGGAGAAGTCGCTCAATATGGAAAAGGAAGAATTCCTGCGCCTCAAGAAAGACGAGATCATCCCTTTCATCGAGGAGGAGATTGCCGTGCGCTACTATTTCCAGGAAGCCGGCGTGAAAGTCCGTATCCGCTATGACGATGCGCTCCGCCAGGCTCTTGCCAGCGAGCGTATCAAGCAGTATTGATGGTCCACCGCACCCAGCTGATCATCCTGAACACCACGAAGGTCGGGGAGCGTTCCCTGGTCCTGCACGCCCTCAGTCCCGACTGGGGGCGGCGCAGTTTCATCGCGTCCGTCCCCAGGGGCGGCGGCATGGCGCTCTTCCAGCCGCTGAGCATCCTGGACGCCGAAATTACGGAGAATCCCAAGTCCGACCTCTGGCGCGCACATGCCCTTTCAGCCCGCCATCCGCTCCTCGGCATCCGGACCAGTCCCGCCAAGAATGCGATGACGCTCTTCATGAGCGAGGTGCTCTGGCGGATCGTGCGGGACGGCGCCCGGGAGGACGGCCTCTTCGAGTGGTGCGAACGCTCCGTGCTGACCCTGGACGCCCTGCCGGGCGATTATGCCAACTACCACCTCCGCTTTCTGCTCGAACTCGCCGCCGCGCTGGGATTTTCTCCTTCGCTGGAGGACCTGGCCCCCTTTGCCGGTGAGCACCTTGCCGAAGTCCGCGCCCTGCTCCAGAGCGACTTCGGCGCCTGCATGCTCGTCCCGCTCAACGGAGCCGCCCGCAACGAAATCGCCGAGCTTCTGCTCAACTATATCGGCTACCACGCAGAAACCCGCATCGAGGTGCGCTCGCTGCGGGTCCTGCGGGAATTGTTCCGGTAAAAAAACTACTTCACCTCAGTCCACTTGCCGGGCACGAGGGCGGAGATGGAGGAGTCGTACATCGCCTCGCAACTCACGGCCGGGAGGTAGAACCGTCCCGGGTAAGTGGCGGTGAGGCCGGTGGTGATGGTCACGCTCTGTCCGGCGCCCAGGTCGAAGAAGCTGTAGACGCGGTCATCGCGGAAGTCCTGATAGGTCACGCCTGCCGGGTAGGAGAAGTCCTCGCGGTTCAGCCGGTCGTTCTGGATCTCCCAGCCGGACGGGAACTTCTGCGCCAGGGCGAGGTCGCGCACGGTGGCGGAACCGGTGTTGGTCACGGTCACGACGGCCTTGAAGTTGCGGCCGCGGGAGAGCGTATCCACGCCGACGGGCTGTCCGTCAGGGCCTGTGTAGCTGATCTTCATCGACAGGCCGGAGGACTTGGCCTTCTCGCTGCCCGCCTTCGGCGTGCCGGTCACGGACACTACGGCGTGCAGGGTATTGCTGCCGGTGTTGGTGAGCTTGAGCGGCATCTTGGCTTCCGCCTTGCCCAAGGCGATGTCCTGGCTGGCGAGGGCCTTGTCGGTGGAGAGCTTGTAGGTCTTGTCCGGACCGGCCACGGAGCCGTTCACCCCGCCGCCCGCCACGGTGCGTGCGTAGTCGGAGATGGCGTAGAGCGACCAGGCGGTGGCCTGCGTGCTCATATAGTGCTGGCTGTCGTTGAGGCTGGCGGCGACCTTTTCGGCGAGTTCGAAGGCGGCTTCCTTCTGGCCCGTCAGGATCGAGGTGCGCAGGGCGATGGCCATGTTGCGGTCCTGGCTGCCGTAATAGTCATAGTAGTATCCGCTGGAGGACTCCAGGTAGGGGAGACCGCTGGTAAGCGAGGTGGCCACCTGCTTCTTGCCGTCGCTGGCGAAGGCTGCTGCAAGCATCCAGACGGCGCTGCGCGGCATCTTCTTCGCGCCTTCGCGCAGGAGGTTCATCGCGCTGCGCTGCGGCTTCCCGGCGGTGGCGAGGGCGTAGAGGCCATAGGCCCGCACGAAGTCGCCTTCCTTCTTGTTGCTCACGACGCTGTTGGTCAGGTAGCGCACGAGGCCGGCCTTGAGGTCTGCCGGGACGGCGTAGCCCTGATTCTCCGCTTCCTGCAGGAAATGGAGGGCGTAGGCAGAGCCGAAGGAGGATGAAGCCGTGTTGCCCGGCCAGTAGGAGAGCGATCCGTCCGGACGGCGGAAACTCTGGAGCCGACCGATCGCGGCCGTGACGTTGAAGGCGCTGCGCTTGGTCACGTGTTCGTCGCAATCCATCACCTGCGTGAGGTAGAGCTGCGGGAAGGCGCCCGAGATCGTCTGCTCAACGCAGCCGTAGGGGTACTCGATCAAGTATTTGAGGCGGCGGCCCAGGTCGATCGCCGGGATGGAGGACATCTCCACGCTGACGGAGTTCGTGCCGGGCAGGCCGAAGAGCTCCGCGGTGACGTCCTTGCTCTTGCCGGCATCCAGCAGCAGGGACTGGACGCGGGTGACGGCGGGATTGGGGTTGAGTACGTCGATCTCCACGCGGCTGACGGACTTGTCGGAGCCGCTCCGGGCGGTCACGGTCACGTGGCCGATGCCGGTCTGTTCGCCGACCTGCACCTCGAAGTATTCGACCTGCTGGCCGGCCTTCGCGGCATTGACATCCAGCGTGGACGGGCCCTTGACGGTCAGCAGGTCATCCGTCTGGATGTCAAGCTTGACATTGCCTACGCCGTCCTTGAGGGTGATGACCGTGGCGGGGATGCGGATGGTCTCGCCGAGTGAGAGCGTACGCGGGAGCGTGGCCTGGACCATCACGGGTTGGGTCACGGCCACGTTCCGGGCGGCGCTGCCCTGGGCCTTGCCGTCCGTGGCGATGACCATCGCCCGCAGGGAACCGATGTACTGCGGCACATTGATGCTGTGCGTGGCGGTCTTGCCCGCTTTCAGGTCGAAGGGACCGAGGTAGGCGACGACCGGCTTGAAGCGGTCGGCACCCTGGCGCTTCAGCGCACCGTTGCCTTCTTCGTCACCGCCGATGGCGAACAGCTGCTCGATGTGGCCGCCGTAGGCGCCGATGACAGCGTCGTATTCATCCCAGGTGCGCACGCGCAGGGCCTCCTTGGCGTAGAAGGAAGACCAGGCATCCGGGGTCTTGAAGCCGGTGAGCGAAAGGAGTCCCTCGTCCACGAGGGCGACGACGTAGCTCATCGCGCGGCCTTCCTGCTCCTTGACCTTGAACTGCATCGGAGCCTCGGGCTTGGTCTCGGCCGGGAGGTCGATGACCGGGTGGAGGTGCGAGGAGGCGTCTTCGACGTTGATGTTTTGGATGCCGTACAGGCGGATCGGGGCGTCGTTGTGCACGTTGCCGTGCGGCTGGATCAGGGAGATGGTCGCATAGGCGTTCGGCATCATCTCGCGGGTGACGGGGACGCGGATCTCGGTGCTGCCGGCGAAGCATTCCACGCGGCGGGTGCTCAGGATCCGGCCGCCCTTCTCGATGGAGACGAGGGCGCTGGCGCCGGCTGCGGAGGGGATCGTCAGGCGGGCGGTCTCGCCGACGGCGTATTTCTCCTTGTCGATCAGGATGCTGAGCTTGGTGGAGGCTTCGGAAGCGACGGAGGCGTCGCGCTCGTTGACCTCGCAGAGCATCGACGTGGCGTGGCCGCCGCGGGTGTCGGTGACGCGGATATAATACAGGCCGGTCGGGGCATCCTCCCAGTCATAGCTGAAACTGCCCTTGCCGCCGGAGGTGGAGAAGGTCTTCTCGAAGAGGAGTTCCTTGCTGCTGCCTGCCATATAGCTGGCAATCTGGCCGGAGGCGTCCCACCACCAGTCCCAGGACACGTGGTAGACCTCGGCGTGCAGGCCGTTGACGGCGACGCCCTTGCCGTCCGGGTTGACGGTGGCCACCTCGAACTTGTGCGGCTTGCCTGCGGTGATGAAGTCGTCGCCCCAGTCGCTCTTGTCCAGCTCGGTCTTGATACCGACGTAGGTATTGAACGGGGACATCGGCACGGAGGTGTAGGTGGTGCTGAAATCTCCGCCCGGCTCGAAGGCGCGGATGGTGAAACCGGCACTCAGCATCCCCGGGATGCCGGATTTGTTGAGGTTGCAGGCGGCATTGATGTAGGCGCGGCCTTCCTCGTTGGTCTTGAAGTCGTTGTAGTAGAGGGTCTGCGTCTCGAAGGTGCGGGCGTCGTCGCGGAAATCATAATCCTCCCAGCCCTTGAAGGCGGTGCGGGCGGAGGCGATTTCCAGGGTGCCGTTGAGCTTGAGGTCGCTGCCGGGTGCGCCGTAGAGCCAGGCCACGGCCACCTCGCCGCGGCTGCTCTGGTCCGGGGTGATGTAGGCGTCATCGAAATGCAGGGTGATGTCCAGCTTGTTGGGCTTGATGGTCTCGATGCGCAGCGACTTGCTGAACGTCTGGCCGCCCAGGGTCACGTCCACGCGCCAGCGGCCCGAGGGGGCGTCTTCGGCAGTCGTGAACGGGAAATGGTACAGGTTGGAGCTGCCGGAGGTCTGCGTGAGGGTCTGGGTGAGCTGGCCGTCGGGGTTGCGCAGTTGCGCGATGACCGGGTGCCCGGCGGGCAGCGGCTGGTCGTCGAACAGGGTCACCACGCTGACGTGCAGCGTATCGCCCGGACGCCAGACGCCACGCTCCCCGAAGATATAGGCCTTGATGCCGCCTTCGTGGGTGGTGCCGCTGACGTCGAAGTTGCTGGTGGAGAGGGCCTTCTCGTTGCGCAGGTCGAGATAGGCGTATTGCTTGCCGCTCGTGGCCACGACGAAGCGTCCGTCTCCGGCGGAGACAGGGAAGGAGATGTGGCCTTCGCGGTCGGTCTGCCCCTTGGCGAGCTCCTGCTGCACGAAGTCGTACAGCTTGACGCGCACATTGGAGACGGGCTTGCCGGTCAGGACGTTGTAGGCGAACACTTCCGTGGCGCCGTCGCCGCGCTTGGCGGTCAGCACCAGGTCGCTCGCGACCAGGTCCACGCTGCGCTGCTCATAGGTGTCATAGTCGCCGAAGTAACTGTCGCTGTCCCAGAAGTCCTCCTCCACGAGCGGCTCGCGTCCGCGGATCTCTACGTGGTAGATGGCGCCGGGCTCCGGATTCACCAGCTCGTCCAGGCTCAGCCCGTAGGTGCGGTATTCGCGGATGTGGCCGGCGTCCTTGTCGCCCAGCACCAGCGTCGTGTCCGCCACGACACCGGCCACCTTGTAGAGGTTGTAGCGGGTCTCGTAGGTGTCGAACTGCAGGAACTGAAGGATGTTGCTGCTGTACACTTTCTTGACGCGCACCTGCGCCTTGGCGTAGGATACAGAGCCGAACAGCAGGTCCTGGCCTCCTGCGGAAGGCAGGATGGATCCCTTGCTGATGAAGCGGATGGTCGGGACCTCGGGATCGATGTCCTCGGCGGAGGGGGCGGTCCCCTCCGTGTTCAGGGCCATCGGCGTCTCCCCCTTGACGGAAGAGACGGAGGGTCCGGCAGTGCGGTTGCCGCCGCCGTTGCAGGCGGTCAGCAGCATTCCGGCCGATGCGGCCAGAGCGAGCATGAACCTGATTGTTTTCATAGAAAATTAGTACATTTGTTGCTACGATGGGCAAATATAGGAAAAACATTCTGATTTTTATCCCGTTGGGACTGATTGTGTGGTTTTTATTCTGCCTGCCGCGCAACTTGTTCCGCTCTCCGCTCAGCGCAACGGCCGTCGCCGCCGACGGCACGCTGCTCGGCGCGCGCATATCCGGGGACGCCCAGTGGTATTTCCCGCCGGCCGACCATGTGCCGGACAAATTCGCCCAATGCATCGTCTCCTATGAGGACAAGCGCTTCTGGTGGCACCTGGGCGTGGACTGGCTGTCCGCCGGGCGGGCGCTCGTGCAGAACGTGACGCGGCGTGAAGTGGTCAGCGGGGCCAGCACCCTGACGATGCAGGTGATCCGCCTGAGCCGGCCCGGGGCCCCGCGCACCCTGCCTGAGAAGGTCTATGAGATGATCCTTGCCAGGCGGCTGGAGATGCGCTGCACCAAGCGGAGGATCCTGCTCCTGTATGCATCCAACGCCCCGTTCGGCGGCAATGTGGTCGGGCTGGAAGCCGCAGCCTGGCGCTATTTCGGGCGGAGTGCGGACGACCTGTCCTGGGGCGAAAGCGCGATGCTCGCCGTGCTGCCCAACGCCCCCGGCCTGATCCACCCCGGCCGCGCCCGGGCGCGCCTGCTGCAAAAGCGCAACGCGTTGCTGGACAAGCTGGAAAGGCAGGGCGTGATCGACGGGACGGAGTGCCTGCTCGCCAAGGACGAGCCCCTGCCGGATAAGCCGCTGCCGATGCCCGACCAGGCCTATCACCTGCTGGAGCGCTGCCGGCGCGAAGGCGGCGACGGTCCGTATGCGACCACGCTCGACGCAGTCCTGCAGCAGCGCGTGGCGGCCATCGCGAAGCGTCATTTCGACGTCTATCGGACCAACCTCGTGGACAATCTGGGGGCGCTGGTCGTGGACGTGCACACCGGCGAGATCCGTGCCTATTTCGGCAACACGCGGGGCTTCGTGCCCCATCTGCGCGGGGGGGACGTGGATATGGTCCCTGCGGCGCGTTCCAGCGGCAGCACCCTCAAGCCGCTGCTCTACGCCGCGATGCTGGATGCCGGCGAACTCCTGCCCACCTCGCTGGTCAAGGACACGCCCTACAACTATAACAACTTCTCCCCCCAGAACTACGGTCGTACTTTCGACGGGGCCGTGCCCGCGCACGAAGTGATCGAGCGCTCGCTCAACGTCCCCTCGGTGCGGATGCTGGAACAGTTCGGCGCGGAGCGTTTCCTGGAACTGCTGCAGCAGATGGGTTTCACGACCATCGACAAGGATGCCGACCACTATGGCCTGTCGCTCATCCTGGGCGGCGCGGAGATCTCGCTGGAGACGCTCGCGCGGGCCTACTACTACCTCGCTGCGAAACTGTCCGGAGATCCTGTCTATGAGGAACTTGCCTACTTGTCTGACGCGCCCCGCGACCGTCTGCCGGCGCGGCGGATTCCCCTCAGCCGGGCGGCTGCCTACCTGACTTTCGACGCCCTGTCCAATGCCAACCGCCCCGAGGAAGAGGCCTCCTGGATGGACTTCGCTACCGGAAGGCGCATCGCCTGGAAGACCGGCACCAGCTGGGGCAACCGCGATGCGTGGAGCGTGGGCGTGAACCGCGACTGGGTCGTGGCCGTGTGGGTGGGCAACAGCGACGGCGAGGGGCGTGCCGGGATGACCGGCGTGTCCTATGCCTCCCCGGTGATGTTCGACATCTTCACCGCCCTGCCCGGCACCGCCTGGTTCTCCCGCCCCACCGACGAGATGACCCAGACCGAGGTCTGCCACGACAGCGGTTTCCCGGCGGGCGACCTCTGTCCTCAACGCGACACCGTCTGGGTGCCGGATATCGAAGAACGGCCCGACATGTGCCGCTACCACCGCCTGGTCCACCTGGATCCAGCCGGGCGCTGGCAGGTCAATTCCAGTTGCTGTCCGCCGGAGCAGATGCGCTCCGAAGTGCGTTTCGTGCTGCCTCCGGCACAGGAGTGGTACTATATGCGCAAACATTTGGACTACAAACCGTTGCCTCCGAAACATCCGCTCTTTGACGCTGCCTCGTCCGGGAGCAACCCGATCGAGATCATCTACCCCCAGCCGGGGCTGACGCTCGTGCTCACGCGCGGCTTGTCCGGCGAGCAGAACGGGGTGATCTTCCGGGCGGCGCACGCCGATCCCGACGCCACGCTCTACTGGCACATCGACGACGTGTTCGTGGGGGAAACGCAGGGCGAACACACGCTGCGCGTGGATCCTGACCCCGGCGACCACCGCCTCACCCTGATCGACGCGCAGGGCGAGCGGCGGGTGACGTTGTTCAGCGTGAAATAGAAACTGTTGCCAGTCACGCCGGAATACAGTATCTTTGCGAACTTTTTTCAGTGTTATGCAAGGAATCTGGACCATCCTGATGCTCGTCTGCTCGAACATCTTTATGACATTCGCCTGGTACGGGCACCTCAAACTGCAGGAAATGAAGATCTCGACCGGCTGGCCGCTGATCCTGATCATCCTCTTCTCCTGGGGCATCGCCTTCTTCGAGTACTGCCTCACCGTCCCCGCCAACCGCATCGGCTTTTCCGGCAACGGCGGCCCCTACTCCCTGATGCAACTCAAGGTCATCCAGGAAGTCATCTCGCTGACCGTCTTTACGATCATCGTCCACTTCCTCTTCCAGGGCCAGTCCCTCCAGTGGAACCACCTCGCCGCCTTCGTCTGCCTGGTGCTGGCTGTGTTCTTCGTGTTTTTGAAATAACGCAACTTGGACCATTGAATCCGGGTTCTTTTCTTCCTCCTGCATTTCCGCCTCCGACCTTATCCCGCGTATCCTGCGCAAGGGGGAGTACACGCCGTCCTACATTGCCGGGAGTGTCAATGGCCTGACTACGCCGGAATCAAGTTCAATTTGGTTCAATTTCCGTCCTTGCGGACGGAAGTCCCAACCAGTCCTTCAGAATGATCAAGTCCTTGTCAAGGATGTTCCAGACCATTTCAAGATTAACTGCGTAGTAATCATGGACCAGTACGTGCCGGATCATTTAGCTTATCTCTCATAGATCAGGTATTTATCCTGCTCGGCGGAAGCGACCGCAAAAGGCTTGAGGCAGCCGTTTTCAATTAAGTCCACTTCGCGGCCGATCTTTTTCTCCAGGTCGAGTTTGTAACGGATGATGTCCAGCAGAGACAAGCGATGGCTTTTGTCATATTCTACCAGAAGATCCAGGTCGCTGTCGGTGGTTTCTTCTCTGCGGGCAAAGGAGCCGAAGACCCAGGCGCGAAGCACGGGAATGGTGGCGAGGTATTTCTGCGTTTTGCTGAACAGTTGGATCCTGTCCTGGTCCAAAGCTGCCATCCGGGCTTCCAACTTTTCGGCAACGCCTCTTCTTGCAGCATAGCGATGCATCCGGTCCACATTCACGGGATAGACTTCCATGGCGCGCTGGAAATCCGGGGCCGATTCCACCCTGCCCGGAGAACAGAGGCTGTCAACCAGTTCTTTCTCCAGGGACGGCACCCGGCACGCTGAGAGATCCGACAAAGGCGCCTCCGAGACCAGTGCGCCGACCAGGATGTAGCCCTCCAACAAGGCGGGAAAGCGGTCGGCATCCTTTTTCCGGACCACTTTCGTATAGCGTGCCATCAGCCCGATCTTTCAGAATTCCCGAGGTTTGCATATCTTTGCAACATGAAAAGACTGCTTGTGACTTTCCTGACGGCGCTGCTCTTCTGGGCGGGGCTGTCGGCGCAGGGTTTCCAACCCTATCTTTCCGAATCAGAAGTCAAGAACAGCGTGCAGCTGCTGCCGCCGCCTCCCCAGGAGGGGAGTGTGGAGTTCCTGCTCGACAAGATTACCCACTGGACGTATTTCCGCGAGCGGACTGCCGATCCCGCCCGTGCGCAACAGGCCATTGACGACGCCCGGATGGGCGACATCGGGCTCAAATTCAAGGACGCCTTCGGCCTGGAGATCACGCAGGAGGCCATGCCCGAGACCTATCTCCTGGTGATGCGCTCCCGGGAATGCTTCGGCTCCGCGGGCTGCAGTGCGGCCAAGCGCTACTACAACCGGACGCGCCCGTTCGTGTATTTCTCCTGCCCGACGCTCGTCCCCGGCGACGAGGCGTGGCTGCGGACGAACGGTTCGTATCCCTCCGGCCATACGGCCAACTTCTTCGGCATCGCGTACGTGCTGGCCGAGCTACGTCCCGAGCGGGCGGAGGCCCTGCTGGCGCGGGCGGACGAGGGCGGAATTTCCCGCCTGATCGTGGGCGTGCACTGGCAGAGTGACGTGGCGGCCGGCCGGATGGTGGCCGCCTCCGTGTATGAGTACCTGAAGCAGAACAAGGCCTACCGGGCCCAGTTCAAGAAGGCGCAGGCGGAGGTGCAGCGCCTCCTGGCCAGGCAGGAAACGGGCAAGGCCAGGGTGCAGCCCTATCTGGAGGCGGGGGACCTCCCGGACGCGACGGTGTTCCTGCCGGCCCCGCCGGAGGACGGCTCCCCGATGCTTGCTTCCGACACCCTGATGTATTTCCACGCCCGGAACTACCTGCGCGAGGGTGAGCGGGCGCGCCGGGCCGTCCGGGAAGCGACCACGGACGTCGATACGATGGCGCTGATGTTCAGCAGCGCCATCGGCCGCACGCTCTCCAAGGAGACCACCCCCAGGACGCTGCAGCTGCTGCAGCGCTCCATCCGCACGTTCCGCCTGTCGGCCACGGCCCCGAAGGCCACCTACATGCGCCTGCGTCCGTTCGTGTTCTACCACGACCCCACGCTGATTCCGGAAGATGAAGAGCATGAGCGGAACACGGGCTCCTATCCCTCCGGGCATTCGGTGCGCGGCTGGGGCATGGCCCTGGTGCTGGCGGCCCTCAATCCGGAGCGGCAGGACGCTATCCTGCAGGCCGGCTACGAGTGGGGACAGAGCCGCGTGATCGCCGGCTACCACTGGCAGAGCGACGTGGATGCCTCGCGCATGCTTGCCTCGGCGTGCTTTGCGCGCCTGCAGGACTGCGCGGAGTTCCGGAAAGATTTCGAGGCGGCCCGGGAGGAACTTAGCAGGAAGGATTAAGCCCCCCGGATCACCACCGGCTCCAGGTCGGGGTCGAAGGGCTCCTCGGGCTCGTTAAAGGGCTCCAGGAAGGGGTTGTGCGTGCGCTCGTGGCCGATGGTGGAAGTGGGGCCGTGGCCCGGGAGGATGCGGATGTCGGGGTCGAGCAGGATCAGTTTCTCCATGATGGAGCGGATCTCGTCGTCGTATTCGCTGTAGAGGAAGTCGGTCCGGCCGATCGAGCCGGCGAAGAGGGTGTCGCCCGTGAGCATCACGCCTGATGCGCGCTCGAGGAAGCAGACGCCGCCTGGCGTGTGTCCGGGCGTGGCGATGACCTCCCACCGCATGCCGGCGATCTCCAGCACCTGCCCGTCCTGCACGGGCGTCCAGGCGAAATCAATCGCAGGGGCGTTGAGGCCCATGCGGGTGGCCAGGTCGGCGCTGTAGCCGAGCAACGCTCCGTCGGCGGGGTGCAGATAAACCGGGATGCCGCCGAAGCGGTCCTGGAGCGGCTTTGCGCCGAAAATATGGTCGAAGTGGCCATGCGTGAGCAGGATCGCTTCGGGCTGCAGGCCCTCTTGCGCGAGCAGGTCGCAGAGCGACCGGATTTCGGCGTCGTCGTAGCAGCCGGGATCGGCAATGATGCAGCGGCCGCTCTCCTGCCAGGCCACGTAGGTCCGTTCCTGGAGGAAGTTGCAGGTGATTGCGCGGATGTTGAGCATTCCTTTGCGGTTAAAGATTGGCAAATTTACAAAAGATGTGTTAAATTTGTATGATAGCTCGATTACGAAAATGCACATCGGTATAGCAGGAAACATCGGCTGCGGCAAGACCACCCTCACCCGCAAGCTCTCCGAACATTACGGCTGGACGCCCAAATACGAGGCCGTGACGTACAACCCCTATCTGGAGGATTACTACAAGGACATCCCGCGCTGGTCCTACAACCTGGAGACCTACTTCCTCGCGCAGCGCTTCCAGGATGTGCTGGACATCGCCAAATCCCGGGACGTGATCATTCAGGACCGCACCCTCTTCGAGGGCGTGGAGATCTTCGTGGCGAACAACCACGACATGGGCAATCTCTCGGACCGCGACTACGACACCTACATGCAGCTCTTCCGCCTGATGATGTCGATGGTGGCCCCGCCGGACCTGCTGATCTATCTGCGCTGCAGCGTGCCGCATCTGGTGGACCAGATCCAGAAGCGCGGGCGCGACTACGAGCAGACGATGAGCCTGGAGTACCTCAGCGGGCTGAACGAGCGCTACGAGCAGTGGATCGCCCGCTATCAGGGACGGCTGCTCGCGATCGACGCCGACCACCTCGATTTCGAGAACCGGCCGGAGGATTTCGCCCTCATCACGGACAAGATTGACGCCGAACTCTTCGGACTATTCAAATAATTCCCTAACTTTGTAAGTTCTAACAATTAGGTTATGCATATAGCGATTGCAGGAAATATCGGAAGCGGCAAGACCACGCTCACCAAGATGCTGGCAGCCCACTATGGCTGGATCCCGAAGTTTGAATCCGTGGACTTCAATCCGTATCTATCTGATTTCTATGATGATATGGAGCGCTGGTCCTTCAATCTCCAGATCTACTTCCTCAACAAGCGTTTCAAGGACGTGGTGGAGATCGCCAAGACCGACGACGTGATCATCCAGGACCGCACCATCTACGAGGACGCCCGCATCTTCGCCCCCAACCTGCACGACATGGGCCTGATGAGCAGCCGCGACTTCGAGAATTATTCCGACCTGTTTGACCTGATGATGTCGCTGGTTGGCAATCCGGACCTGCTGATCTACCTGCGCTCGAGCATCCCGAACCTGATCTCCCAGATCCAGAAGCGCGGCCGCGAATACGAGAAGAGCATCCGCATCGACTATCTGACCGGACTGAACGAGAAATACGAGGCCTGGATCAAGGATTATACCGGCAACCTGCTGATCATCGATGCCGACCATATCAAGTTCGGCAACAACCCGGAGGACTTCGAGAAGGTCACCGACATGATCGACGCGCAGCTCTACGGTCTCTTTACCCCGGACAAAAAAGAAATCTATGGAGAATAACAACCGACCTACCATCATCGACTTCGTCGAGAAGTACAGCCACCAGTATGCCGACCACACCTATCTTCGCGAGAAGGTGGACGGCCAGTGGAAGGAAATCACCCAGGAGCAGACCCGTCTGACGGCCTACCGGATCGGCGCCGGCCTGATGGCCCTCGGTCTGGAGAAGGGAGACAAGATCGCCCTCCTGTCCGAGAGCCGCGCGATGTGGATCCTCGCGGAACTGGGCGCCCTGTATGCAGGCGCCACCGACGTGCCCCTGTCCGTGAACCTGGGCGCGGACGCCGACTTGATCTTCCGCATCGGCCACTCCGAGGCCAAGTGGATCCTCGTGTCCGGCAACCAGCTCCCCAAGATCCGCAAGATCCTGCCGCAGTGCCCGGCCGTGCAGAAGGTCATCGTCTTCGACGACACCGCCTTCGACTACGACAGGCTGGAGGAGAAGGAAATCCGGATGTCCGAGGTGGAGAAGATGGGTGCGGAGTTCCTCTCGGAGCACGAGGCGGATTTCATCGCGCGCTACAAGTCCGTCGGCCCTGACGACTATGCCAACATCAGTTACACCTCCGGCACCACCGCCGACCCGAAGGGCATCCTGCTGACGCACCGCAACTATACGGCCAATGTGGCCCAGGGCAACAGCGTCATCTCCGTCGACGAGAACGACGTGATGCTGATCATCCTCCCGCTGGACCACTGCTTCGCCCACGTGGCGGGTATGTACACGATGATGTACTATGGCGGCTCGATCGCGTTCGTTCCGATCGGCAAGAACTCCCTCGCTACGCTCAAGAACGTCCCCGTGGCCATCCGCGAGACGCGTCCGCACGTGATGCTGTCCGTCCCGGCCCTGGCCCGCAATTTCAAGAAGAACATCGAGAGCGGCATCAAGGCCAAGGGCCCGAAAGTGGAGAAACTCTTCAACTTCGCCGTACGGAATGCGATCGCCTACAACAAGGAATACTACAACCGCGGCGGCCTGAAGGACTGCTGGCGCAAGCCGCTGATGGCCCTGTTCGACAAGCTGATCTTCAAGAATGTCCGCGAGAGTTTCGGCGGCCGGATGAAGTTCTTTGTGGGCGGCGGCGCCCTGCTTGACATCGAGCTCCAGCGCTTCTTCTGTGCCGTCGGGATGCCGATGTTCCAGGGTTACGGCCTGACCGAGGCCACCCCGATCATCTGTGCCAATTCCGCGGGGCACGCCATCTTCGGCTCCTCCGGACGCATCGTGCGTCCGATGGACTGCAAGATCTGCGACGACCAGGGCAACGAGGTCCCCATCGGGCAGAAGGGCGAGATCGTGATCCGCGGCGAGAACGTGATGGCCGGCTACTGGAAGAACACGGAGGCCACGGCCAAGACCGTGATCGACGGCTGGCTGCACACCGGCGATATGGGCTACATCTGCCCGTTCGATCACGATTTCCTCTATGTCACGGGCCGGTTCAAGTCCCTGCTGATCGGTGCGGACGGCGAGAAATACTCGCCCGAGGGCTTCGAGGACAGCCTCCCGGAGGTCTCGAAGTTCGTCTCCCAGGTGGTCCTGCACAACAACCAGAATCCCTACACCGTGGTGCTGATCGTCCCGGAGAAGGAGGCACTGGCCGACTTCGTGCAGAAGGAAGGCTTCGATCCCAAGTCCCGCGAGGGCAAGGAGGCGATGCTGCGCAAGATCCAGGCGGAGATTGACACCTACAAGACCGGCGGCCCGCATGCCGACCTGTTCCCCGACCGTTGGCTGCCCGCCGCCGTGATCATCTGCGACGAGCCCTACACCATCGCCAACCAGATGATGAATTCCACGATGAAGATCGTGCGCCGCAAGGTGGAGGAGCATTATGCAGACCGCATCGCCTATGCCTACACGGCCGAGGGCAAGCAACTGCTCAACGAGAAGAACATCGCTTCGCTGTAATCAATAATACTAAAACCACTTATAATGGAAAAGAAAAAAGTCAACATGGTGGCTGTCGTGACGATGTGTTTCATCTTCGCGATGATTTCATTCGTCACCAACATGGGCGCTCCGTTTGGTAATATCTGGGGTGAGCACTTCCCGTTCGCCAAGGCCTGGGGCAACCTGATGAATTTCGCGGCGTATCTGTTTATGGGCATCCCCGCCGGCAAGATGCTTGTCAAGTACGGTTACAAGAAGACCGCGCTGGCGGCACTGATCGTCGGTATCGTCGGACTCCTGGTCCAGTATCTGTCCAGCCTGGCAGGTGCCGGGACGGAGGTGTTCGTGTATCGGAATTATGAGACGACGGCGTGGGTGGACGGTGTCAAGCAGACGATGACCCAGGATATTCACGTGACGCTGAACCTCTTCATCTACCTGCTGGGTGCATTCATCTGCGGCTTCTGCGTGTGTATGCTCAACACGGTCGTGAATCCGATGCTCAACCTGCTCGGCGGCGGCGGCAACAAGGGCAATCAGTTCATCCAGATCGGCGGCACCTGCAATTCCCTCACCGCCACCTTGACTCCGCTCCTTACCGGCCTGCTGGTCGGCGAAGTGACCAAGGACACGAGCATGAGCGCTGTGGCTCCGCTGCTGTTTGTCGGCATCGGGGTCTTCGTGGTGTCCTTCTTTATCATCCGGGGCGTGAGCATCCCCGAGCCTACTCTGGGCAAAGAGCAGCCGAAGTTCGAGCACAGTCCTCTTGC
Organism: Bacteroidales bacterium; assembly: GCA_017458145.1. Lineage (GTDB taxonomy): Bacteria > Bacteroidota > Bacteroidia > Bacteroidales > UBA932 > Cryptobacteroides. Next base: position 28,645 of record JAFTGA010000006.1, read on the forward strand.
CTTCCGGCACTGCCTTCTCGGAGTGATCGCCATTTTTTTCTATGTCGGCATCGAAATCGGCATCCCGATGGAGCTGAATTTCTACGTCACTGATTTCACGAAGGGATCGGCCGCCATCGGTGGTACGCTCGCTGCTTCATACTGGCTCCTGATGATGGTGGGCCGTGCGGGTTCCAGCGCCATTTCCGGCAAGGTCTCCACGAAGACGCAGCTGGCAGTGGTCTCGGCCGTCGCCATTCTCCTGCTTCTCATCGCCATCTTCCTGCCGGAGAGCTCGACCTTCACGATGAGCGGCAAGGCGGTTCCCGTGAAATGCATCTTTATCGCCGCCTGCGGCATCTGCACCTCCATCATGTGGGGCGGTATCTTCAACCTGTCCGTCGAAGGGCTCGGCAAATATACCGAGGCTGCCAGCGGTATTTTCATGACGCTTGTCGTCGGCGGCGGCATCATGCCGCTGATCCAGGAAGCGATGGCGAATTCTCCCGCGATCGGTATCATCAACAGCTACTGGCTCGTGATCGCGATGCTCGCCTATATCCTCTTCTACGCCGTGGCCGGCTGCAAGAACGTGAACAAGGACATCCCTGTCGATTAAACTATCATGGAAGGTATCAACAAACAGTTCGTGGTCGGCGTCGATATCGGCGGCCAGACCTCTAAGATCGGGCTCGTGGACGCCCGCGGCGAGGTGCTTTTCCAGAACGTGATCCGTACGGACATCTACGGCGAGGATGCCGAGGCATACATCAAGGACCTGGCCGCTGCGATCAAGGAGTGCGTCAAGCAGGGCGGCAAGACCCTGGACGAGGTGCGCGGCGTCGGCGTCGGTGCCCCGAACGGCAACTACTACACCGGCGAGATCGCTTTCGCTCCCAACATCGTCTGGGCGGCGAACCATTCCGTGCCTTTCTCAAAACTCCTCTCCAAGGCCCTGGGCGGCGTGGCCGTGTCCCTGACCAACGACGCCAATGCGGCGGCGGTGGGCGAGATGGCTTACGGCGCGGCCCGCGGTATGAAGAATTTCATCATGATCACCCTCGGCACCGGTGTCGGCAGCGGCATCGTGATCGACGGCAAGGTGGTTTACGGCAGCGACGGCTTCGCCGGTGAGCTGGGCCACACCTGCGTGGAGCGCAAGAACGGCCGTCCCTGCGGATGCGGCAAGACCGGCTGCCTGGAGGCATACTGCTCCGCCATGGGCATCGCCCGGACGGCGCGGGAGTGGCTGGAAGCCACGGACGAGCCTTCCACGCTGCGCGACCTGGACAAGATCAGCTCCAAGGACATCTTCGACGCCGCCAAGGCGGGAGACGCCCTGGCCCTGCGCCTCTTTGAGTTCACCGGCACCATCCTGGGCCGCAGCTTCGCCGATTTCGTGGCGTTCAGCGCCCCGGAGGCCATCGTGCTTTTCGGCGGGCTTGCCCGCGCCAAGGAGTTCCTCTATGAGCCGATGAAGCGCGCGATGGAGGACAACCTCCTCAAGATCTGGAAGGGCAAGGTCCAGATCGTGTTCTCCCAGCTCAAGGAGTCCGACGCCGCCATCCTCGGCGCGTCTGCCCTGGCGTGGGAATTATAGACAAACGGTTTTTTAGTATTTAATATTTTGTGATGAAAATGAACAAATTTTTCGCAGTCCTGTTGATCGGACTTGCAGTGGCGGCTTGCGCCGGCAAGCCGGCCGGGGATGATCTCCCCAAAGAATTCCAGCCTTCCAAGGCACAGGTGGACTCCGTGAGCTATCTGCTCGGTATCAATTTTGGCTCCTGGCTGAGGCAGTATGACTTCGGCTCCGGTCTCAACTATGCCGAGATCATCAAGGGCATGAAGGATTTCGTGAATGCCGAAGGGCAGCCGCAGGATCCCGACTTCGTCAAGCAGTTCAAGGTGGATCCCAACGAAATGAACAACCTGTTCAATAGCTATCTGGAGAAGCGCCGCACCGGCGTCTCGATGGCCAACAAGAAGAAGTCCGAAGACTTCCTCGCTGCCAACGGCAAGAAGGAAGGCGTGGTCACGACCGAATCCGGCCTGCAGTACAAGATTATCGAGCCGGGCAACGACGTGAAGCCGGGTCCGCAGGATACCGTTTGGGTGCGCTACAAGGGCACGCTCACCGACGGCACCGTCTTTGACGAGGTGCCCGAGGATGCCGATCCGATCCGCCTGACGCTCAACCGCGTCGTCCCGGGCTGGACCGAGGGCCTGCAGCTCATCGGCGAGGGCGGCAAGATCGAGCTCTATCTGCCTGCCGAGCTGGGCTACGGCGAGCAGGGCAACCAGGCTATCGGCCCCAACTCCGCGCTGGTGTTCGATGTCGAGATGACCAAGGTCGGCAAGTACGTCGAGCCCGCTCCCGTGGAGGAGGTCAAAGGAAAGAAGAAATAGATGATATGCCGTTAAGGAAAAGGCCGCGGGCGATTGCCTGCGGCCTTTTTGTTATTCGTTTTCGTCGTAGAGGATTTCTTCTTCTTCCTTGTCCTCGTCTTCCTCGTCTTCGTCCTCATCCTCTTCATCGTCGAGGTCGTCGTCATCTTCGTCGCTGCGGTTCCTGCGGGCTTCGCCGGGCAGGTGCCGGCGCTCTTCGGGCAGGTCTTCGAAAGCTACATAGCCGTTCTCGAATTCCTGGGGCACGGGGCCCTTGGTCTCGATCACGCGCGGCAGGGCGGTGTACTCGGAGACCTCGCCCTCGAAGGTGATGATGACGCTTTTTTTGGAAGCGATGTCATAGAAATACACGAAACGGTCCACGCCGGCCTTGACGGTGTCGGCGATGCTGACGTTGTCCACCGCGCCGTAGCCGATGTCCATCAGCGCATAACGGGCGAGGACGCCGCCAGCGGCATCCAGTGCCTTGAAGAGGATGGGCTGGTCCACCGGGAACTCGAGGTCTGCACGCAACTGTTTGTGGAAGGTGTAGAGCGAGTTTTCCCCGTTGACGAGATAGACCCGGTAGAAGCCCTTGATGCCGGCCAGTGTGACTCTGTATCTGTAATTCATATTGCGAAGATACGAAATATTCACTAATTTTGATTCGCCGATGGCAGTAAAAGATACATACAAAAGCATTGCTGAGCCGGCCGAGGGCCTTTTTAAGGATAACGGCAGCCGTTTCATCGCCAAAGCCTGGCCCGTGGAGAGCGAGGATGAGATCAGGCAGATCGTCGCGTCGCTCAAGAAAGAATACCACGACGCCCGGCATCACTGCTATGCGTACCGGCTCGGACTGGACGGCGCGCTCTGGCGCGCAGGCGACGACGGGGAACCGTCCGGCTCCGCCGGCCGGCCCATCCTCGGGCAGATCGATTCTGCCGGCCTGTCCGACGTGCTCGTGACGGTGGTCCGCTATTTCGGCGGAATCAAACTCGGCATCCCCGGGCTGATCCGGGCCTACAGGACTTCCACTGCCGACGCTCTCGCGCACGCGCAGGTGATTGAGAAGGTGGCCGGACGCTGGTACACGCTGCATTTCCCGTACGACAGCCTTCCGGCCGTGATGAAGACGGTCAAGGACCTGGCCCTGCCGCAACGCGGGCAGGAATTCCTCACGGAATGCACCCTCGAAGTGCGGGTCCGCGGCTCGGTGGAGAATGACTTTTTGGAACGTATCGAAAAAATAGGTAACTTTATCGGATAAAACCATACAACATTCACTATGGGCAAGAAACATATCTTCAACGCCGGGCCGTGCCTGCTGCCGCAGGAGGCCATTGACAACACCATCGAGGCCCTCCGGGACTTCAAGGGGACGGGTGTGTCCCTGATCTCCATTTCCCACCGCACCAAGGGCTGGGACGAAGTGATGGACGAGTGCCGCGCGCTCTGGAAGGAACTCCTCTGTATTCCTGAGGGCTACGAAGTCGTCTTCCTGGGCGGCGGCGCCAGTCTCGAATTCCTCTATGTGGCCATGAACTACCTGGAGCACAAGGCCGGCTACCTCGATACGGGCGTCTGGGCCAAGAAGGCGCTCAAGGAGGCCAAGGGCCTCGGCGACGCCTTTGCCGTGGCCAGTTCCGCCGACAAGAACTATTCCTATATCCCGAAGGGGTACGAGATCCCCGGGGACCTGGATTATTTCCATATCACCACGAACAACACCATCTACGGCACGGAGATCCGCGAGGACATCGACTGCCCCGTCCCGCTCATCGCCGATATGTCTTCCGATATCCTGAGCCGCCGCGTGGACGTGAGCAAATACACTCTCATCTACGGCGGCGCGCAGAAGAACGCCGGCCCTGCCGGTGTCGCCTTCGCCATCATCCGGAAGGACGGCCTGGGCAAAGTCAGCCGCTATTTGCCCTCGATGCTGGACTACCGCAACCACATCGACAAGCTTTCGATGTACAACACCCCGCCGGTGTTCTCCATTTTCGTGATGAACGAGACGCTCAAGTGGCTCAAGGGGATCGGCGGCATCGACGCCGTCCACGCCCTTGACGTCCGGAAGGCCGAGACGCTCTATGCCGAGATCGACCGCAACAGCCTCTTCGTCGGCACCGCCGCCAGGGAGGACCGTTCCATCATGAACATCTGCTTCGTGATGGCGCCGGGTCGCGAGGACCTGCAGGACGAGTTCCTCAAGTTTGCGACCGAGCGTGACATCGTGGGCATCAAGGGCCACCGTTCCGTCGGCGGCTTCCGCGCCTCCGTTTACAACGCCTGCACGCAGCAGGATGTCGAGGCCCTTGTGGCCGTGATGCAGGAATTCGAAAAGCTCCACGCATAACGGTTATGAAAGTCCTCGTTGCCACCCAGAAGCCCTTTGCGGCCGCAGCGGTCGCGGGCATCCGCCAGATCGTGGAGGAAGCGGGCTATGAACTCGCCCTGCTGGAGAAATACGCCGACCAGGCCGACCTGGTCGCAGCCGTCGCCGACGCCGATGCGCTGATCGTCCGCTCGGACAAGGTCACCGCCGAGGTCGTCGCCGCTGCGCCGAAACTCAAGATCGTCGTCCGCGCGGGCGCCGGCTTCGACAACCTCGACCTGCCTGCCTGTTCTGCCCGCGGCGTCGTAGCGATGAACACCCCCGGCCAGAACGCCAACGCCGTGGCCGAACTCGCCGTCGCGCTGATGATCTTCATGGCGCGCACGCAGTTCACCCCGGCCACGGGCTCCGAGGTCCAGGGCAAGACCCTGGGCATCCAGGCCTTCGGCAATGTCGGCCGCCTGGTGGGCGCCAAGGCCGCTGCGCTCGGGATGAAGGTCAAGGCCCTCGATCCGTTCCTCACCCCGGAGCAGATCCGTGCCGGCGGCGCCGAGCCCGTGGAGACGCTCGACGAACTCTATTCCGGCAGCGACTACCTGTCCCTGCACATCCCCGCTACGCCGCAGACCGTCGGAAGTATCGGCTATGACCTGATGATGAAGATGCCGAAGGGGGCCACGCTCGTCAACACCGCCCGCAAGGAGGTCATTGACGAGGCCGGCCTGGAGAAGGCCCTTGCCGAGCGGCCGGATCTCAAGTACGTTGCCGACGTGGCGCCGGACAACCTCGCCGCCCTGCAGGAGCAGTTTGGCCTGCGCGTCTTCGCCACGCCCAAGAAGATGGGCGCCCAGACCGCCGAGGCCAACGTCAACGCGGGTCTCGCCGCTGCGCGCCAGATCGTTTCGTTCTTCAAGGACGGCTGCACGAAGTTCCAGCTGAACAAGTAATTTCCTCGAAAAGGACGCAATTTGAGGACGGGAAGCAGAAAAATTGCTTCCCGTCCTCATTTCAGGGCCGTCCTGAGGAAACCCGCAGATTATTTGGAGTTCTGCTTAAAAATTCGTATCTTCGGATATAGTTTCGAATGGAATATGGTACGAGTCAAACCTTTTGCGGCCCTGCGGCCGCCCAAAGGCATCGTGACGGAAGTCGCGGCGCCGCCCTATGACGTCTTGAACTCTGAAGAGGCGAAGCGGATGGCGGGGGAGAAGTCCCTGCTGCACATCACCAAGCCCGAGATCGACTTTGACCCCATCGCCGGAGAACACGAACAGCGGACCTACGACCGCGCCGTGGAGAATTTCCGCCTCTGGCAGAACCGCGGTTGGCTCATGCGTGACGCCAAGCCCTGCTACTATGTCTATGCCCAGACGATGGACGGCCGGACGCAGTACGGCCTCGTACTCTGCGCCCATACGGATGATTATGCCTCCGGTGCCATCAAGAAGCACGAACTGACCCGCAAGGACAAGGAGGATGACCGGATGATCCACGTCCGCATCCAGAACGCCAATATCGAGCCGGTCTTCTTCTCCTTCAAGGACAACGCCGGGCTGAATGCGATCGTGTCCGCCACCGTGGCGAAGCCCTCCGAATTCCGCTTTACGGACGAGAACGGTTTCGGCCACGAACTTTGGGTGATCGATGACGATGCGCAGATTGCGCGCATCACGGAGATCTTCACCACGGAGGTCCCCGCTTTCTATGTGGCCGACGGCCACCACCGTACCGCCGCTGCCGCCCGCGTAGGCGCGGAGAAGCGGGAGCAGAATCCGGCCCATACCGGGGATGAAGAATACAATTTCTTCATGGCTGTCTGCTTCCCGGAAAGCCAGCTCAAGATCATCGACTACAACCGCGTGGTGAGGGACCTGAACGGGATGGACGCCGGGACGCTCCTGGAGCGTCTTGCGGAGGACTTTGCTGTTGAGGAGAAAGGGACGGAGATCTACCATCCCGCCGCCCTGCACAATTTTTCGATGTACCTTGGCGGCAAGTGGTATTCGCTCACGGCGAAGCCCGGCCGCTATGACGACACCGACCCGATCGGCGTGCTGGACGTGACGATCCTGTCAGGGCTCGTATTGGACAAACTGCTCGGGATCAAAGACCTGCGCACCGATAAGCGCATCGACTTCGTCGGTGGCATCCGCGGGCTCGGCGAGCTCTCCCGCCGCGTGGACAGCGGCGAGATGGCCGTGGCATTCGCGTTGTATCCCGTCTCCATGGCGCAGCTGACCGCCATCGCGGACAGCGGCCGGATCATGCCGCCCAAGACGACGTGGTTCGAGCCCAAATTGCGCTCCGGACTCGCCATTCACACTTTAGACTGATACTTTTATGACACCGGACCCGGCACAGATCCGAAAGACGCTGAAGGAGTTTTTCGGCTACGACGCTTTCAAGGCAGACCAGGAACAGATCATCCGGCACCTGATTGGAGGGGGTGATGCCTTCGTCCTGATGCCCACCGGAGGCGGCAAGTCGCTGTGCTACCAGCTGCCGGCTCTGGTGATGGAAGGGACTGCAATCATCATTTCCCCGCTGATCGCCCTGATGAAGAACCAGGTCGACCTGCTGCGCGGCTTCGTGGCCGGTGACGGGAGCATTGCGCACTTCCTGAACTCTTCGCTGACCCGCCAGCAGATCGACGAGGTGCGCGAGGACCTGCTGTCCGGAAGGACCCGGCTCCTCTACGTGGCGCCGGAGTCGCTGACCAAGGAGGAGAACGTGACGCTGCTGCGGGAGGTCAGAATCTCCTTCTATGCCGTGGACGAGGCGCATTGCATTTCCGAATGGGGCCACGACTTCCGTCCGGAATACCGCCGCATCCGTGCGCTGGTGGACCAGATCGGCCGCGCGCCGATCATCGCCCTGACGGCTACGGCCACGCCCAAGGTCCAGAGCGACATCCTCAAGAATCTGGGCATCCCGGATGCCGCCGTGTTCAAGTCCTCCTTCAACCGGCCGAACCTCTACTACGAGATTCGCGACAAGGTGGATCCGGAAAAGGACCTGATCAAGTTCATCCGCCAGCACGCCGGCAAATCCGGCATCATTTACTGCCTGAGCCGCAAGAAGGTGGAGGAGATGGCCGAACTGCTCTGCATCAACGGCATCCAGGCGCTGCCGTACCACGCCGGGCTGGAGGCGAAGGTGCGTGCCGAGAACCAGGATAAGTTCCTGATGGAGGAGGTGCAGGTGATCGTGGCGACGATCGCGTTCGTCATGGGCATCGACAAGCCGGACATCCGCTTCGTGATCCACTATGATATCCCCAAGAGCATCGAGAGCTACTATCAGGAGACGGGGCGTGCCGGCCGTGACGGCCAGGAAGGCATCTGCATCGCTTACTACAGTTATAAGGACATCCAGAAACTGGAGAAGTTCATGCAGGGCAAGCCCGTCGCGGAGCAGGAGATCAGCCGCCAGCTGCTTTCCGAGGTGCTGGCCTACGCCGAGTCGAGCCAGTGCCGCAGGAAGTTGCTGCTCAATTATTTCGGGGAGGATTATACGGAGGAGAACTGCCGCTGCTGCGACAATTGCGTCCATCCCAAGCCCACCTTCGACGGCCGGAAGGAGATGCAGTTGGTGATCCGCCTTGTCCAGGCGCTGCCGGAGCATTTCAAGCTCGACCATCTGGCCAACATCCTGGCCGGGGTGTCCAACTCGCTGATCAAGTCCTACAAGCACGACGAGCTCGAGTTCTTCGGGGCCGGGAAGGGACATTCCGAGAAGTTCTGGTGCACGGTGATCCACCAGGGGCTGACCGCCCACCTGCTGGCCAAGGAGATCGAGGCGTATGGCCTGATCCATGTGACGGAGCTGGGCCTGAAGTTCCTCGCGGAGCCGTGGGAGCTCCGTCTCGTGGAAGACCGTGTGTTCAGCGGAGGCGGGGACGAGGAAGAGGATGAGGAGGCCGCCGCAGCCGCCGTGGCGATGCGCGCCGGCGGCGGGGCGGGGGATCCCGTGCTGCTGTCGATGCTCAAGGACCTGCGCAAGGACCTGGGCAAGCGGCTCAAGCTCCAGCCCTGGATCATCTTCGGCGATCCGGCGCTGGAGGATATGGCCATCCTCTATCCCGAGACCTTCGAGGAGCTCAAGAACTGCCAGGGCGTGGGCGAAGGCAAGGCCCGCAAGTTCGGCGAAGAATTCATCAGGCTGATCAAGAAATACGTGGATGAGAATGAGATTGAGCGCCCCGACGACTTCGTGGTGAAGTCCGCGCCCAACAAGTCCGCATCCAAGGTGGCCATCATCCAGAGCATCGACCGCCGCCTGGCGCTCGAGGACATTGCCGCGGCCCGCGGGATGGAGATGGACGAACTGCTGGGCGAGATCGAGGCCATCGTCTCCAGCGGCACCAAACTCAATCTGGACTACTATATCGAGGAGAATCTGGACGAGGAGATCGTCCAGGAGATCTACGACTATTTCAAGAATGAAGCCACCTCGGATGACATCCAGGCCGCCATCGACGCCCTCGGGCCGGACTACTACGAGAATGAGGTGCGCCTCGTCCGGCTGAAATTCCTCTGTGAGATTGCATCGTGATACCGCAGGAGACCGTCAATCTGATTCTGGACACCGCGCAGATCGCGGATGTGGTGAGCGATTACGTGACGCTGAAGCGCCGCGGGGCCAATTTCGTGGCCTGCTGCCCGTTCCATAATGAGAAGACGCCTTCCTTCTATGTCTCTCCCTCCAAGGGGATCTACAAATGTTTCGGCTGCGGCAAGGCCGGCACGGCCGTGGGCTTCGTGATGGAGCAGGAACACTGCTCCTATGTGGAGGCCCTCCGCTATCTGGCCCGCAAGTACCATATCGAGGTCGTGGAGGAGGAGGAATCCGCCGAGCAGATTGCCCGGCGGCAGCGCAGCGAGAGCCTGCTGCTGGTCTCGGAATTTGCCGGGAAGTTCTTCAGCGACCAGCTGAAGGGCGGGGAAGGCCGCGCCGTGGGCTATCAGTACTACCGCCAGCGCGGCATCGAGGATGCGACCATCGCCCGCTGGGGCCTGGGCTGGGCGCCCGGCGGCCGCACGGCTCTCGTGGATGCCGCCCGCAAGGCCGGATACAAGGACGAATACCTGCTCGGCGCTGGGCTTGCGGTACAGAACGAGGACGGCTCGCTGAGCGACAAGTTCCGGGAGCGCGTGATGTTCCCGGTCCACTCCGTGAGCGGCCGGGTGATCGCGTTCAGCGGGCGCACGCTCCGTGCGGACAACCCGGCGAAATACGTCAATTCTCCGGAGACGGAGATCTACATCAAGAGCCGTAACCTGCTGGGTATCTATTTCGCGAAGAGCGAGATCGCCCGCGAAGACCGTTGCATCCTCGTGGAAGGCAATGTGGACGTGGTGATGATGCACCAGCTCGGCATCACGAATGTCGTGGCTTCGTGCGGCACTTCGCTGACGGTCGAGCAGGTGCGCCTGATTAAGAAGTTCACGGAGAACATCACGATCATGTATGACGGCGACTCCGCCGGCATACACGCCGCGCTGCGCGGCATATCGATGGTGCTCGCCGAAGGGATGAACGTCCGCATCGTGCTGCTGCCCGACGGAGAAGATCCCGATTCCTTCTGCCGCAAGCACACCTTGGAGGAGGTGCGCGGGTATATTGCCGGGAATGAGAAAGATTTCGTGGTGTTCAAGACGGACCTGCTGCTCTCCCAGGCGGCGGGCGACCCGCTGAAGAAGGCGGGGCTGATCAACGATATCGCAGACACGATCGCGCAGATCCCCGATGCCGTGAAGCGCTCCACCTACGCGGAGGCCACGGCGCAGCAGTTCGGAATCGAGGTGTCGATCCTGTTCGACCGGATCGCCCGTACGCGCCGCCAACTGCAGGAGGAGGCCCGCAAGGTGGCCGAACGCGAGGAGCGCCGGCGCCGGGGTGACCAGCCTCCGACGGCCTATGAGACAGTCACCTCCGACCCCGGGGAGCAGCCGGAGACGGCGCCGGAGCAGGCATCCTCCTGGACGGAGGAAAACCGCATCCTGGCGCCGGCGGAGCGGGAACTGCTGTATTTCCTGCTGCGCTACGGCTGCGAGGAGCTGGACTTCGAGAGCGACTCGGATTACTATAGCGGCAGCGAACTGGACAAGCCCAGCGTGGCGGATTTCATCCGGGATGCCTTCAGCGACGGCACGCGTATGGCCAACAGCGCCTACGCCGCCGTGTACGATGCCTATATGGCGCTGTATGAAGACGGATTGGGCCAGGACGAGATCGTGCGCCGTCTGCTGGATGCGCCGGACCGGCGCGTGGCCTCCGTCACGGCGGAGCTCTCCACGGAGAAATACCGCCTCACGGTGCAGGCCTTCGAGAATGCGCTGACGACCACGTCCTCGTGGCTGGTCGCCCAGCTGCCCCGCTCGATCCTGAATTACGCCGACCGCCGGATGCAGGACCGTTACGAGTCGCTGCGGCGCAGCCTGCCGGAGGCCTCGCCTGACGATGAGGCGGCCATCCTGCAGGAGATGGTCAAGATCCAGGCCGCCCAGCGCCGGATCCGCCGGAAAATGGGAAGAGAAAAAAACAACTGAATATGGACAAGAAATTCAAGAGAACCCTCGTGACCAGCGCGTTGCCCTATGCGAACGGGCCGGTCCACATCGGCCACCTGGCCGGCGTCTACATCCCCTCCGACATCTATGTGCGCTATCTGCGGATGCGCGGAGAGGAGGTCCTGCACGTCTGCGGCTCCGACGAGCACGGTGTGCCGATCACCATCAAGGCCCGCCAGCAGGGCTGCAGCCCGCAGGACATCGTGGACAAGTATCATCGGATCATCAAGGACTCCTTCGAGGGTCTGGGCATCCATTTCGATATCTACGGGCGCACTTCCTCCGAGGTGCACGCGAAGAACGCCTCCGGATTCTTCCGCAAACTCTACGACGACGGCAAGTTCGTCACCCGCGAGAGCGAGCAGTATTACGACCCGGAGGCCGGGACCTTCCTCGCGGACCGCTACATCGTGGGCACCTGCCCCAAGTGCGGCAACGAAGGCGCCTACGGCGACCAGTGCGAGAAATGCGGCAGCACCCTCAGCCCCGAAGAACTGATCAATCCGAAGAGCAAGCTCAGCGGAGCGGCTCCGGTCAAGAAGAAGACCACCCACTGGTATCTCCCGCTGCAGGACTATGAGCCCTGGCTCCGCGAGTGGATCCTGGAAGGCCATAAAGAGTGGCGGACCAATGTCTACGGCCAGGTCAAGAGCTGGCTGGACGGCGGCCTGCAGCCGCGTGCCGTCACGCGCGACCTCGACTGGGGCGTGCCCGTGCCCGTGGAGGGCGCCGAGGGCAAGGTCCTCTATGTCTGGTTCGACGCGCCGATCGGCTACATTTCCAACACGCAGGAGCTCCTGCCGGATTCCTGGGAGAAGTGGTGGAAGTCGCCGGACACGCGCCTGATCCACTTTATCGGCAAGGACAACATCGTCTTCCACTGCATCGTCTTCCCGGCGATGCTCAAGGCATACGGCGATGGCTACATCCTGCCGGAGAACGTCCCCGCCAATGAATTCCTGAACCTGGAGGGCGACAAGATCTCGACCTCGCGCGGCTGGGCCGTCTGGGCGCACGAGTACCTGCAGGACTTCCCCGGCAAGCAGGACGTGCTGCGCTATGTGCTCACGGCCAACGCCCCGCAGACCTCCGACAATGATTTCAGCTGGAAGGACTTCCAGAACCGCAACAACAACGAGCTCGTGGCCGTGTTCGGCAATTTCGTGAACCGCGCCATGGTCCTCACGCACAAGTATTTCGACGGCAAGGTCCCGGCTTGCGGACCGCTGGAGGATATCGACAAGGAGGTCATCGCGCAGATTCCGCTGCTGAAGGCGTCCATCGAGAAGAACATCGAGACCTTCAAGTTCCGCGAGGCGCTCAAGGACGCGATGGGCATCGCCCGCCTGGGCAACAAGTACATCTCCGATACGGAGCCCTGGAAGGTCGCCAAGACGGACCTGGACCGCACGGCCACGATCCTGAACATTTCCCTTCAGATCTGCGCGGACCTCGCCATCGCTTTCGAGCCCTTCACGCCGTTTGCCGCGGAGCGGCTCCGCGGGATGCTCGGCTCTCCGCTCGACTGGGAAGTGCTCGGACGTCCGCAGGTGCTGCCCGCCGGGCATCAACTGTGCGACGCCGAACTGCTCTTCGCCAAGATTGAGGACGACGTGATTGACGCCCAGCTGGCGCGTCTGGACAGGATCCGTGCCGAGCGCGAGGCGGCTGCCAGGGCGGAAGCCGCGAAGCAGGTGGCGCCGCAGAAGGACGAGTGCACGTTCGAGGAGTTCGAGAAGATGGACATCCGCACGGCCACGGTGCTGGAGGCGGAGCGGGTCCCGAAGACGGACAAACTGCTCAAACTCACGATCGATACCGGCATCGACCGCCGTGTGATCGTGTCCGGCATTGCCGAGTACTACACGCCGGAGGCGATGGTCGGCAAGCAGATCTGCATCCTGGCGAACCTCAAGCCCCGGACCATTCGAGGCATTGAGAGCCATGGCATGATCCTGATGGCCAAGCAGGGCGACGGCTCGATGCGCTTCATCACGCCCCAGGAAGCGGTCGCCAATGGCGCGATTGTTGGATAGACAGGCCTTGTGTAATAGACAAGACAATGAAAGTATTGATCATTGACGACGAGCGGGCGATCCGCAATTCGCTGGGGGAGATCCTCGGTGACGAAGGCTATGAAGTCGAGACCGCGGAGGACGGGGTGACCGCCCTCGAAAAGGTGGAGAAAGAGAAATATGACGTGATCTTCTGCGACATCAAGATGCCCGGGATGGACGGGATCGAGGTGCTGGGCAGATTGACGGAAATGGGGGTGGATGCTGCCGTGGTGATGATTTCCGGTCACGCCGACATCGAAACGGCCGTGGAGTGCATCAAGAAGGGCGCCTTCGATTTCGTGCAGAAACCCCTCGACCTCAACCGCATCCTGATCACCATCAAGAATGCCTCCGAACGGGTCGTGCTGGCCACGCAGAACAAAGCCCTCAAGAAGAAGGTCTATGGTGCGGATATGATCGGGGACTCCGCTCCGATGCAGCATATCCGGGAGATGATCGCCAAAGTGGCGCCCACGGACGCTCGCGTCCTGATCACGGGTCCCAACGGATCGGGCAAGGAACTCGTGGCCCGCAATCTCCATCAGCAGAGCAACCGCAGCGCGATGCCCTTTGTGGAAGTGAACTGCGCGGCCATTCCGGGCGAACTGATCGAGAGCGAACTGTTCGGCCACGAAAAGGGTTCTTTCACCTCTGCCATCAAGCAGCACAAGGGCAAGTTCGAGCAGGCGGACGGCGGCACGCTCTTCCTCGATGAGATCGGGGACATGAGCCTGGCCGCACAGGCCAAGGTACTTCGCGTGCTCCAGGAGAAGAAACTTTCCCGCGTGGGATCCGACAAGGATATCGTGGTGGATGTGCGCGTAATCGCCGCCACCAACAAGGATCTGTCGGCGGAGATCCGGGAAGGCCGCTTCCGGGAAGATCTTTTCCACCGGCTCAGCGTCATCGAGATCAAGGTCCCATCCCTGAATGAACGCCGCGACGATATCCCGGTGCTGATCGACTATTTCCTGACGAAATATACCGACGGCAGCAAACCGCGCAGTTTCTCTCCCGAGGCGGTGGGACTGCTCAAGCAGAAAGACTGGCGCGGCAACATCCGCGAACTGGACAACGTCGTGGACCGCCTGCTCATACTCGGCGATGAGCCGGTTAACGCGGATAACGTGCGTGAATTCGTAAATATTTGAGACATTTTTGCGAATATGCAAAACTCGGTCCTTGGAGGCAGATGGTGGAAAATCATCCAACATCCTTAGGATTAGAGAATTAAAATCGTAAATTTTTTTCTCTCCACCGGGTGTTGCAAAACTCGTTTCGAATAATTTTGTGGCTATAAACCCATTATTATTCCGAAACGATGGATAAGAAAAATGCAGGCGACAAGGCCCTCTTCGTAAAAACCGGGTCCGCGATCAAGCGCGTTCTCGGCAGCGAGATTCTGTACATTCAGTGCGACGGCAATGTCTCGCACCTCTATCTGCTTGACGGGACGGAGCTTATCTGCGTCAGGCTGCTCAAGCTTTTCGAGGAGGATCTCTCCGGTGCCGGTTTTATCCGTGTCAACCACAATGTGCTCGTGAACCTCGGGGAGATTGTGGAGATCCGCTACATCAATGCCCGCAAGCGCCAGGTCGTGCTGACCGGCGGCGTAGTCCTGGATGTTTCATACCGGAAATGGAAGCCCGTCAAGGACGCGCTTCTCGGCCGGAAATAGTCCGGTACCGATGTCTTGGATATGGATTATCGTAACTGCGATCGGGGTGATGCTGGCCATTATCCTGTCCCAGTGGTATTTCATTGTCCGCCATGAGCGAACCCATGCCGCTACGCTCTTCCACCTGAAGACGCTTGAGGCGGAACGGAAGTACCTGGAAGAAATCCTGAACCGTCCGGAAGACGAGCAGGTCAAGATCCTGCTGCACCACCGGGCCTCCCTGCTGGGGCGCCTGATGATCGGGGAGATCTCCGGGGATTACTCTGATAATGAGGTCGTGATGCAGGAGATCGCGGAATTGGTACAGGACCGGGATGTGTTTATGCGGCAGAATCGCCTGCTCTATGAGCGCTGGCAGCCCGAGATGGTCGGCCGGCTGCGCGAGTCCGGCCTCACGGACGAGGAAATCGAAGTCTGCTGCCTGTATGCGATGGGGCTCAACGGCAAGACGATCCAGCAATATACGCAGGACGGACGTCACTACCAGAACGTCGGGCTGATACGCAAGAAACTCGGACTGGGCGAGCACGACAAGAATATCGACGGTTATATCAGATCCCTGTTGAAATGACGGTCCCGCCCCGGCGGACGAAATGATTGAGCTCCGATGCCGAGAACAAGGCGTCTTTGGGGCCCTGGAACCGGTCCTTTACAAAATAGTACAGTTCGTGCGTGTCGGCCGAGATGAGCATCTTGTAGCATACGGTATCGAAACTGATCCGTGCCGGCGCGATGCACACGGCGAGCAGGGCGTCCGCCTCGCCGTTCAGATAAGCTTCGTCGGCCCTTTCCGGATTGAGATAGATGGTCTTGCCGCGCAGTTTGATGCCGTTGGCGGCCGAAAGGCCCCCGTAGGCCACCTTGTCCGAGATCATCGCCGCTTCCACGAAATTCTGGATAATGTCCAGAAAGGCTCCCATGAACACCAGTTCCCGTCCGCTGGGATCGTCGAAGCAGGCAATCGGCATCCGGACCACCTCGAAGGGCTTTTTCAGACTCTCTTTCTCCCCGTCCCTGCCGCCTTTGGTCAGGATCAGATAGGCGAGGCCTTCCTCCTGGGCCAGGTTGAGGAAATAGAAGTTGTTGGAACTGCGCAGCCGGTCGTATTCGTCCCGGGAACAGAATTCGTAGGGGGAGATGCGCCAGTGGATGGCAATCTCCTCGCGCAGGGCCAGTTCCAGGAAAGAGTTGCCCTCGATCACGATCTTGGTCGTGCGGGTCGGGAAATCCTCCAGGCGGACCTTGCGGGTATAGATCTTGCCCTGGCCGTAGGCGGCCGCCGCGGCAAGCAGCAGCGCCGCGCTCAGAAAAAGATGGAGCAATCGGGATTTCATAGCCCAAATATACACAAAAATCATTACATTTGTAGTCTATGTCAGACTACGTTGTATCAGCTCGCAAATACCGTCCGGACTCCTTTGAGTCCCTGATCGGCCAGGACAATATCGCGCGGACCCTCAAGAACTCGATCCAGCGCGGACAGCTCGCGCACGCCTACCTCTTCTGCGGCCCCCGCGGGGTGGGCAAGACCAGCGCCGCGCGCATCTTCGCCAAGACCATCAACTGCTCCAATCCGGGCCCGGACCTGGAGCCCTGCGGCGAGTGCGACTCCTGCCGTTCCTTCGCCGAGGGGCGCTCCTATTGCATCCACGAGCTGGACGCCGCGTCCAACAACGGCGTGGATGATATCAAGAACCTGATGGACCAGGTGCAGATCCCGCCGCAGGTGGGCCGCTACTCGGTCTATATCATCGACGAGGTCCACATGCTGTCCTCGTCCGCTTTCAATGCCTTCCTCAAGACACTGGAGGAGCCGCCCGCACATGCCATCTTCATCCTCGCCACCACGGAGAAGCACAAGATCCTCCCGACGATCCTGAGCCGCTGCCAGACCTATGATTTCAACCGTATCGGGGTGCCGGACATCGTCCGCAACCTGCGGGACATCGCCGGCAAGGAAGGGATCACGGTGGACGACGAGTCCCTGCATGTGATCGCCCACAAGGCCGACGGTGCGATGCGCGACGCCCTGACGCTCTTCGACCAGACGGTCGCATTCTGCGGCACGGACATCCGCTATGAGGACGTGATCCGCAACCTGGGCGTGCTGGACTATGAATACAGTTTCAATCTGGTGGACGCCTTCCTCGCCGGGGACTACGCCACGGCGCTGCTCTCCTTCGACGAAATCCTGTCGAAGGGTTTCAACGCGCAGCACTTCGTCTCGGCGCTCAGCGCGCACCTGCGCGATCTGCTGGTGAGCCGCACGGGCGGCCTGGATTCGCTGCTGGATCTGCCTGATTCCCTGAAGGCCCGCTATCAGGAGCAGGGCGGCCGCTGCAGCGTGAAGTGGCTCTACGACGCCCTCGGCATCACCACCCAGTGCGAGGCCGGATACCGCCTCGCCACGAATCCCCGGCTGCATATCGAGTTCGCGCTGATGAAGCTGGCTTTCCTACAGAATCAGCCGGAAGCTTCTCCGCTTCGCGCCGGAGCACCCCGGCAGAACTTCGCGCAGAGCGCTCATCCCTCCCAAGCTGGCGCTTGGGCCCCTCCCGTTCACGAGGCCACGGGCGGCCACGGTTCTGCCGAGGTGCCCGGCGGCTCCGCTACGGAAGCTTCCGCGGAAAAACTTGTTGTAGCTGCCCAGCCCGAGCCCGTGGCCGGCAGCTCCCCCGCGGACGGAGGAGAGAAGAAACCGAAAAGGGTGCCGAAGTCCGGGTCGTCGTTATCCCTGAGCGCCCTGATGAGCGAGGAGGCGGCGGAGGCGGCGCCCGCGGCGGCGCAGGAGCAGCCGGCCGGGGAGGCCCTGCCGGAAGACAGCGTGCTGGCGGCCAAATGGAAGGACCTGGCCGGGATGTATGCCGGTCAGCCGCGCCTCGCAAGCGCCCTGGCCAACGCCAACCTGGGCTTCCGCGAAGAAGAGGGCCGCAAGGTCATTTCGTTCACGGTGACCAACGAGGCCCAGAAGAAGTGGATCGAAGAACGCATCCTGCGCGACCTGGAGGCGCGTTTCGCCAAGCTGACGGGCTGCGGCCGCATCCGCCTCGAGCCCTCCGTGGCTCCCGAGGAGGAGCAGGCCCCGCGCATCTACATGCCCGCGGAGAAGGCCGAAGACCTGATGAGCAAGAACGAAGAGGTCCGCAACCTGGTTGTCGATCTCGGACTGGATATCAAATAGGAAAGCCATGAAACTGCATTGCGAGAACCTGGTCAAGAAATACGGCGTCCGCACGGTCGTCAAAGGGGTGTCGATGGAAGTGGAGCAAGGGGAAATCGTCGGATTCCTCGGTCCCAACGGTGCCGGCAAGACCACCAGCTTCTATATGATCACGGGACAGATCGTCCCCAATGCCGGCCGGGTTTTCCTTGATGACGAAGAGATTACCGGACTGCCGATGTACCAGCGCGCGCAGAAAGGGATCGGTTACCTCCCGCAGGATGCATCCGTGTTCCGCAAGATGAGCGTGGAGGACAATATCGAGTCCGTCATGGAGATGCGGGGGGTGCCGCGCGAGGAGCGCCGTGCCCGCCTGGAGGCGCTCATTGACGAATTCAACCTCTCCAAAGTCCGCAAATCGCTCGGTATCCAGCTCTCCGGCGGCGAGCGGCGCCGCTGCGAAATCGCCCGCGCCCTGGCGATCGATCCCAAGTTCATCCTGCTCGACGAACCCTTCGCCGGCGTGGACCCGATCGCCGTGGAGGACATCCAGTACATCATCGCGAAGCTCAAGTACCGCAACATCGGCGTGATCATCACCGACCACAATGTGGGCGAGACCCTGGCCATCACGGACCGTGCGTACCTCCTCTACGAAGGCACGATCCTCCAGCAGGGTACGCCGCAGGAGCTGGCTTCGGACGAGGACGTCCGCACCAAGTACCTCGGGTCCGGCTTCGTCCTGAAGCGTTCCGTCTCCGTGGAGCGCGCCCGGGCGGAGCACGAGCGGATGCAGAAAACTCTTGCAAAAAACCAATAATGAACCGTTTCCTGATCCCGATTCTGGCTGCGTGCCTGCTGGTTGCGGCCTGCAGCCGGACTTCCGCGCCGGCGCCCGTGCCGCTGGACGCCCTTTATACGGGCGGCGAACTCGCCACCCGTATCGACCGCAACTTCGACCGGCTCGAAGATGAGATGTACCGCCCGGACTCCGTGTTCCATTCCCGCCTGTGGCTGGAGTGGCCCGGAGATGCGCAGGGCCGTATCGTGCTCGGGCTGGTGTGCGACGCCCGCGCGAGCGGCCGCGAGCCCCTCTACTTGCAGACCATCCTGGACCATTATCCGCAATTCGTGAACGCACAGGGCTATTTCGGCCCGGAATATGACGGCGTGCTCAACGAGCAGCAGCTCTCCGGCAACGGCTGGGTGCTGCGCGGCCTGTGCGAGTACTACGAATGGACGGGCGATCCGGTGGCGCTGGACCGTATCCGCGCCATCGTGGACGGCCTCTTCATGCACGGCAAGGGCAAGTTCAGGAACTATCCCATCGACCCGGAGAGCCGGCGCAGGAACCTGGGCGACGCCATCGGCGAGATCGTCTACAACGATGCCGACTGGGTGCTCTCGTCGGACATCGGCTGCGTCTTCATCGGAATGGAAGGCCTGATCCACGCCTACAAACTCATCGGCGGGGCGGAACTCAAGGCGCTGATCGACGAGCTGATTGCGCGCTTCCTGGAGGTCGATCTGGTGGGCATCCGGGCCCAGACGCACGCCTCGCTGACTGCGTGCCGCGGCCTGATCCGCTATGCGGAGATCACGGGCGACGCGTCCTATATCCCCGAGGTGCAGAAGCGCTGGGAGCTCTACCGGCAGTACGGCATGACCGAAGGCTACCAGAACTACAACTGGTTCTGCCGTTACGACACCTGGTCTGAACCCTGCGCCGTCGTGGATTCCTATATGGTGGCCGTCCAGCTCTGGCAGCATACCGGCGATCCGGCCTACCTGGACCAGGCCGAGCTGATTTATTATAACGGCCTCTGCCACACGCAGCGCGCGAACGGCGGCTTCGGCTGCGACTTCTGCCCTTCGCTCCACACCGGCCGGACCGATATTGCCGTGCGCACGGACGAGGCCTCCTGGTGCTGCACGATGCGCGGCGCCGAA
The DNA here is from genome assembly GCA_017458145.1 of Bacteroidales bacterium. GTDB lineage: Bacteria > Bacteroidota > Bacteroidia > Bacteroidales > UBA932 > Cryptobacteroides. The sequence continues at coordinate 48,770 of JAFTGA010000006.1, forward strand.
GGGCTGTCCAGTGCCGCGAACTACGCTTTCTTCCGTCAGGGAAAGGACCTGATCCTGCCCTTCTGGCGCGACTGCGTGCTGAATCTGGACGGATTCGAACTCGTCGAGCAGACCAACTACCCCTTCGATCCGGAGCACGGACAGATCGTACTGTCCGTCGAGCGGGCCTCCGCTTCCGTGAGGGCCCTGCGCCTGCGCAGGCCCTACGGCGCCGCCGACCTGCAGGTCACGGTCAACGGGAAGCCGGTCCCCGCCGTCTTTGAAGGCGGATTCCTGCGCATCGCGCGCAAGTGGCAGGCCGGCGACAAAGTCCGGATGGACTTCACCCTCGCCGCCGTGGACCAGGAGCCGGAGCCCGGCGCCGTCAAGCGCCTCGTCGGCCCGCTGCTCTACGGCACGGAAGGGGCCGCCCCCGCCGCGCCGCTCTACCACCTGATGGATTCGAAAGTCAGCCGGGAGAGCGGCTATTCCCGGCAGATTATCCATTGATAGCTGAAACTAACCACACGATTATGAGAATTCCTGACATCACCATCGCCATTGACGGTTATTCTTCGACCGGCAAGAGCACGCTGGCGCGCCTGATCGCGCAGCATTTCGACTTCCTGTACCTGGATTCCGGCGCGATGTACCGCGGCGTGACGCTCTTCGCGCAGGAGCGGGGCCTGATCGCCGCCGACAATACCATCGATCCCGCCCTGGAGCAGGCCCTGGAAGCGCTGGACCTGCATTTTGCCTCCGGTACGGTCCTGTATATGGGAGAGCGCAGCATCGAGAAGCAGATCCGCACGATGGAAGTGTCCTCGCAGGTGAGCCCGATCGCCGCCGTGCCCTATGTGCGTGCCTGGGTGGACCGCCGGCTGCACGAATTCTCCGCCGCCGGGCGCGTCGTGATGGACGGCCGCGACATCGGCACGACCGTCTTCCCGGATGCCGAGGTCAAGATCTTCATGACCGCCCGCCCCGAGGTGCGCGCCCAGCGCCGCTTTGACGAGCTGGTCTCCAAGGGGGAGCACCCGGTCTTCGAGGAGGTGATGAAGAACCTCCAGGAGCGCGACTACATCGATTCACACCGGGAGACCTCGCCGCTCCGCCGGGCGGACGACGCGTTCGTGCTGAATAATTCCGAGATGGGCCTCACCGAGGAGATCGCCTGGGCGGAAGGCCTGATCCGCGGTAAATTCGGCCTGCTGGAGGCGCCGGAGGAGGTTCCGGCTGCGTGATATGCAGGTTGAGATCGATCCCCATTCCGGCTTCTGCGGCGGCGTGATCCGCGCCATCGGCACGGCGGAGAAGTTCCTCGACGCCGGGGCGGGCCGCCTGTACTCGCTCGGCGCCATCGTCCATAATGAAGAGGAGCTTGCGCGCCTGGCTTCCCGCGGCCTCGTGACCATCGAGAAGGAGGATCTGCGCACCATGCCGCACCCGGCGCCGGGGCAGACCCTGCTCATCCGGGCCCACGGCGAACCCCCGCAGGTCTATGGGCGCATCCGCGAAATGGGCTTCGAGGTGATCGACTGCACCTGCCCGGTCGTGCTGGGCCTGCAGAAGAAGATCCGGGAGGCGTATGCCCGGATGACGGTGGCCTCGGGCCAGGTCGTGCTTTTCGGCAAGATCGGCCACCCGGAAGTGCTGGGCCTGGTGGGCCAGGTGCCCGAAGGGGGTGTCGTCGTGGTGGAGACGCCCGTCCAGCTGCAGGAGCGGATTGCCGACGGGAGCATCCGCATCGGGAGGGATATCGAACTCTTCTCGCAGACGACGATGAGCCCGGAGGGCTATGCCCGCGTGCGCGAAATCCTGCGGGAGGCGATGCGGGACGGGGCTTCGCTCGAGGTCCACGACACCATCTGCCAGCAGGTCGCCTCGCGCCACCGTGAGCTGTCGGACTTTGCCCGGACGCACGACGCGGTTGTGTTCGTGTCCGGGCGGGAAAGCTCCAACGGCAAGGTGCTCTGTGCGTTGTGCCGCCGGGCCAATCCCCGCACGTTCCATATCGGGGCCGTCTCCCAGCTGGAGCGCGGATGGTTCCGGCCGGACGACCGCGTGGGCGTGTGCGGAGCCACCTCCACGCCCAAGTGGCTGCTGGAAGAAGTGGCCGCAGCCATCAAAAATTTGCATTAGTTGAGGCATTTGCGTAAATTTGCCCGGTTAACGACATATCAACAAAACAACAGAAATACATTTTATGGCAACAACAGCTGATTTCAAGAACGGCCTTTTCCTCAAGTACAACGGCAAACCGTGCCAGATCGTCTGGTTCCAGCACGTCAAGCCGGGCAAGGGCCCCGCTTTCGTGAAGACCAAGCTCCGCAACCTGGAGAATGGCAACATCCTGGAGAACACCTTCACCGCCGGCATGAAGATCGAGACGATCGAGGTGGAGCGCCGTCCCTACCAGTTCCTCTACGCTGAGGAAGACGGCTTCAATTTCATGCACGAAGAGACCTACGAGCAGATCCTGCTCCCGAAGGATGTCGTCGAGAACTCCGACCTGATGAAGGAAGGCCAGCACGTCGAGATGATGTTCGTGGTGGGCGAGGAGCGCTGTCTCACCTGCGAGCTCCCGACCTACGTCACCCTCGAGGTCACGTACTCCGAGCCTGCCGTCAAGGGCAACACCGCCTCCACTTCCGCCCTCAAGGAGGTCACCCTCGAGACGGGCGCCAAGGTGATGGTCCCGCTGTTCATCGAGACCGGCGAGAAGATCAACGTCAACACCGCTGACCGCTCCTACGGCGGCCGCGCGTAATCCCGGCGCTGCCGGACCATAGAGAAGCCGACCCGTCGCGGGCCGGCTTTTTTGCATCAGGAAAGAAAAACTACAGCTGCTCGATCTTGAGCTGCTGGATTTTGTAGGTCTTGCTCTTGCCTTTGTTGGAGACGAAGATGGTGACGGTATAATTCTCCCCGCCGGCGTTGAGCGTGCCGAGGGCGTATTTCATGTTGTCGCGCCCGGCGGTGTGGTTCACCTCGAACGAGCGCGGGGTATGGCTTTCGAAGAAGGTCTTGACGATCTGCCGGGCCTGGGCTTTGCTGGCGTTGCTGCCCTGGGAGATGACGGCAATCTCGAGGTTGTCGTCGAACCAGGCGGAGAGATTGTCGGCGTTGCCCTGGGCCATGTATTTGCTGATCGGGATGAAGACGTCATACCCGGCTGCGGTCTGGGCGTGGAGCTGTCCGCAGAGAAACATCGGCAGCAGGACTGCCGCTAGTTGAAGCAAGTGTCGCACGGCTCGAAACTTTGCAAATACCGAGCCACGTTATTATATTTGCAGAAGTAACCGGTTAAGGCTGATTCCAATGCGTCTGACCCTGCTCACAGTCGGCAAGACGGACATCCCGTGGGTGCGGGAGGGACTGGAGATGTACATCTCCCGTCTGGGGCACTACGTCCCGTTCTCCCTCCGGGAAATCCCGGAACTGAAAGGGGTGTCGGCCCTGAGCCGGGACCAGATCAAGAAAAAGGAAGGGGAACTGATTCTGGACCAGGTCAGGCCCTCCGACGAGGTGATCCTGCTGGACGAACACGGGCGGGAATACCGCTCGGTGGAGTTCGCAGCGTGGCTGGAGCGCCGCCTGGCCGCCTCCGGGCGCGACCTGGTGTTCGTGATCGGCGGGGCGTACGGATTCAGCGAAGCCGTCTATGCGCGCGCCGACGGCAAGCTCTCCCTTTCGAAAATGACCTGGTCCCACCAGCTGGTGAGAACGATTTTTGCAGAGCAGCTCTACCGGGCTTTCACCATCCTGCGCGGCGAGCCCTATCACCACGAATGAAACAGGCGGGGCGTCATATCAAGGAGTGGCTGGCGGCGGCGATGCTGATCGCCGGCGCCGTGCTGTTCATCTCCTCGCTGCGCGGGACGCACTCGCCGGGCGACATCTCCGTCACGGCCCGGCGCGTGGAGAGGCTGCTGGAGCGGCGGGCGTCGAAGCTGGATGCCTACATCGCCCGGGCGCTGGAGCAGGACCCTGCGCAGTGGATGTCCCTGGAGGGGCTCCCGCAGGATTTCGTGGTGTACCGCTACTGCAGCGACACGCTCCAGTCCTGGTGCCACGTATTCCCGGTCAGCAACGACAATATCCGGGAGCGGGTGTACGTCCCGTATCTCGTCGCGCCCCGGATGGGCGGCGTCTCGCCGCTCTCGCAGGTGACGGACAGCCTGGGGTTCTATAATTTCGGCCCGCGCTGGTACCTGGCCAAATCGGCCGCCCGCGGCGATGTCCAGGTGATTGCGGGCATCGCCCTGACGGACCAGACGCCGATGCGGCGGGGCGGACGGTCCAACCGCACGCTCCGGCTCCCTGCCAAATATGCCGTCCGTCCGCTCTCGACCAGCGGCGGCGTGGCCGTGGCCGTGCAGGGACGGCCGCAGTTCAAGATTCTGCTGGAATCGTTCTCGGCCACCGGCCGTGACGCCTCCCCGATGCTCTGGCTGGCGCTGGCGCTGATCCTGGGCGCCTCGCTGGTCTTCTTGTCCGCCGAGCGTTCGCTCCGGCGCGGGAACCTGGTGGCGTGGGGGATCCTGACGCTGATGGCCGGACTGTACTTCTGGGGGATGTTCTCCCGCAACCGGCCCATGATCTTCTCCCCGATGCTGTACGCCGGCGGCGAGGTCCTGTACTCGCTGGGCGCCGTGATCCTGATCAACCTGACGATCCTGCTGCATGCGCTCTGCGCCTATATGGTGCGGGACAGTTTCCGCGCCCGCCTGCAGACGCCCGGCGGCCGGTCGTTCTCCCTCCTGGCGGGGCTGCTGACCGTGACGGCGATCCTGGTTTACGCGTTCTTCGCCCTGAAGAGCATCATCCTCAATTCCGGCTTTCCGCTGGAGCTCTACAAACTCTCGCAGCTGTCCATCTTCTGCATTGTCGTCTATGTGTCGTTCATCTCGATGCTGGTCTCCATCCCGCTGGTGCTGCAGCTTCTAGCGCCGATCTTCGACCACCTGACCGGATGGCACTTCGACGCCTTCTCCGTCACCAGCCGGGTGGTCTATTCCATCCTGGTGGCGGTGGGGCTCGTGGCGATCTCCACCGTGCTGGGCTTCCGCAAGGAGCAGGACCGGCTGGGGCTGCTCGCCAACCGCCTGGCATTCGACCGCGACATCTCGCTGGAGGTCCGCCTGCGCCGGCTGGAGCCGCAGATAGCGGACGACATGGTCCTGTCGGCCCTGTCGCATTTCGAAGGGGCGGAACAGGCCATCCAGAGCCGTGTGGCTGAATACTATTTCTCGGGCAGCGACCGGGAGTACGTGGTCACGGCCCGGGTGTTCAACGAATACAACAATACGCGGCAGTCCGCCGCCGAGTTCAACGCCATCCTGCAGGACGGCACGCCGATTTCGGACAATTCCCGCTTCCTGTATGCCCGGCGGGAGAACGGCCGCCCCTACTACGCGGGTGTCTTCTTCTACCTCTCCGACGAGGGGAAACTGTCGCGGGTGCTGGTGCGCCTGGAGCCCCGCGAGACCCGCGGCGGCCGGGGCTATGCCAGTATCTTCGGAATCGCGCCGCCGGGCCAGGTGACCCTGCCGTCCGGCTATTCCTTCGCCCGCTATTCCGGCCGGGACCTGAAGACCTACCGGGGGCATTATCCGTATCCCACGCAGGTGGACGATCGGCTCTATGTCCAGCTGTACGGCTCCCGGACGGGGCATTTCCAGCAGGACGGGTTCACGCATTTCCTGTATACGGTCGGGGACGGCGAGGCCGTGGTCATTTCCCGCGCCAGCGTGGGGGTCCTGGCGTACATCGTGGCCGGCATCCTCGTGGCCCTGCTGTCCTTCCTGCTGCTGACGATCGTCGTGCTGCGCCAGAGCAAGGCGCCGGTCTTCCAGCAGAACTACTACCGTTCGCGCATCTCCTGGGTGCTGCTCTCCTCCTTGCTGCTGACCCTGCTGGCGATGGCGCTGGTGAGCGTGCTCTTCGTCTATTCGCGCAACGACAGCAACCGCCGGACGGTGATGTCGGACAAGATCGGCTCCATCGTCTCGATGATGGAGGCGGGCCTGCGGGAAGCGCGGACGCCGGACGGACTGGACTGGCCGGCCGTGCACGGCGTGATGGAGCGGGTGGGCAGCGAGAACGCCTCGGATATCACGCTCTACACGCCGGACGGGCGCCTGCTGATGACCACGACGCCGCAGGTCTTCGACCAGATGATGGTGGCGGGACGGATCAATGCGGACGCTTTCTACAACATCTCCTATGGCCATCGGCGCCATTACATCCAGCAGGAACGACTCGGGCGGCAGAAATTCTACAGCATGTACGCCCCGCTGCTGAACGATGACGGGACGATGGTCGCGATCCTCTGCTCGCCCTACAACGAGGAGACCTACGACTTCGAGGAGGACGCGGTGACGCACTCGCTGACGATCATCTCGCTGTTCCTGCTCTTCCTGCTGATGGCGCTGTTCATGGTGAGCCGCATCGTGGACCGGATGTTCAAGCCGCTCAGCGAGATGAGCCACAAGATGGACAGCGCGGACCTCGGCTCGCTGGAGTATATCGACTACGACCGCGACGACGAGGTGTCCGCCATCGTGCAGGCCTACAACCGGATGGTCACGGAGTTGTCCGAAAGCTCCCGCAAACTGGCCCAGGCCGAGCGCGACAAGGCTTGGAGCGGAATGGCGCGCCAGGTGGCCCACGAGATCAAGAATCCGCTCACGCCGATGAAGCTCCAGCTCCAGCGCGTGATCCGGCTCAAGCAGAAGGGCGACCCGGCCTGGCAGGCGCGCTTTGACGAGGCGAGCCAGGTGATTCTGGACCATATCGACATCCTCACCGATACGGCCAACGAATTCTCGACCTTCGCCAAGCTCTACACCGAAGAGCCGACCCGGATCTTCCTCGACAAGCTCCTGCAGGAGGAGATCTTGATGTTTGACAACCGGGACAACATCACCTTCGACTACCGGGGCCTGGACGGCGTGGAAGTGACGGGACCCAAGCCGCAGCTCACGCGCGTGTTCGTCAACCTGCTGGGCAACGCCGTACAGGCCATCGGCGAGGCGCCGGACGGCCGCATCGTCGTGTCGTTGCGCAAGAGCACGGAAGACGGTTTCTGGGACATCGTCGTGGAGGACAACGGGCCCGGCGTGGCCGAGGAGAACATCGAACGCCTGTTCACCCCGAACTTCACCACCAAGAACGGCGGCTCCGGCCTCGGGCTCGCCATCAGCCGCAGCATCCTCGAGCGCTGCGGCGCCTCCATCGCCTACAGCCGCTCCTTCACCCTCGGCGGCGCCTGTTTCACGGTCCGCTATCCCGAAGAACAAAAATAAGCGCCCGGGCTTCCGGACGCTTGTTTCAGCCTGGCGGGATGCTTATTCCAGGAAGGTCTCGCGCATCGGGTTGAAGCAGTCGATCAGGACGCCGTCCTCGATGCAGACGCATCCGTGCTCGATGTTCGGCTGCTTGTAAAGCGCATCGCCGGCGCGGACGATCTTGGTCACGCCGCCGACCGTGAACTCGAACGCACCGGAGGCGACATAGGTCACCTGGGTGTGCGGATGACTGTGCATCGCACCGACCTGGCCCTTCTTGAAAGAGACCTTCACCATCATGATGTTGTCGTTGTAGCCGAGGATCTGGCGCACCACGCCGCCGCCCGCGTCGTGCCAGGGCGTCTCGGACTCGAAAATGAAATTCTCGCTTTGCTGGGTCATAACTTGTTCGTTTTGTGTCTGTGCGGGCTCCTGTGCGTCCTGATTCTGATTGCCGCAGCAGGCGCTCAGCAGGAGCAGGGAACCGAGAGAGAAAAAGGTTAATAATTTGTTCATCCGGGTGTGTATTTTTGTCAAAGATAGGGACAATTTTCGTATCTTTGAACAATCACAAGTCAAAAACCGATGAAAACCAACCGTTACCTCCTCCTTGCAATTGCACTTCTGCTGCCGCTGTCTCTCTCCGCCAGGCCCAAATCCCCCGAGGCCCGGGCCATGGAGACGATGAAGACGGCCACGCAGTATATGATGGACGTCGTTTCGTACCGGGGCGGCTTCGTCTGGAATTACCTCCCGGACTTCTCCCGCCAGTGGGGGGAGATGGAGGCCCGCCGTACGATGGTCTGGACCCAGGATCCGGGGACCCCACAGGTGGGACACCTGCTGCTGGACGCCTACCACGCCACGGGCGACGAATACTACTACGATGCCGCGATGAAGGTGGCCCGCGCCCTGATCTGGGGCCAGCAGGACAATGGCGGATGGAACTACTGTTTCGACTTCGCCGGCGAGGCCTCGCTGAAGGACTGGTACGCCACCGTGGGCCGGAGCGGCTGGCGCCTGGAAGAATTCCAGCACTACTACGGCAATGCCACCTTCGACGACTCCTGCACCTCGCAGTGCGCCAAATTCCTGCTCCGCATCTATGTGGAGAAATACGACCCTTCGCTGCGGACCGCGCTGGACAAGGCCATCGGCTTCGTGCTCGGCAGCCAGTACCCGGGCGGCGGCTGGCCCCAGCGCTGGCCGCTGATGCACGACCACCCCTTCCAGGGCCGGGCGGACTACAGTTCGTTCATCACGCTCAACGACGACGTGATCCCCGAGTGCATCGACTTCCTGGTGCAGTGCTACCAGACCCTCGGCCTGCCCGGCCTCAAGGAGCCGATCTACCGGGCGATGTATCTCTGCGTCGTGCTCCAGCAGGGAGCGCCTTACGCCGGATGGGCGGACCAGTACACGCCGGACGACCTCAAGCCGGCCCATGCCCGTTCCTATGAGCCGCGTTCGGTCAATACCGGCACCACCGTGGCAATGATCCGCCAGATGATGGAGTACTACCGCCTGACGGGCGATACCCGCTTCCTGTCCGGGATCCCGGCGGCCCTCGATTTCCTGGAGTCGCTGAAACTCCCCGCCTCGGAAGAAGCCCGCTGGGGCCGTCCGGGCACCGATCCGGATGCCATCCTCGTGCCCCGCTTCATCGACCCGGACACGGGAAAGCCGCTCTATGTGCACCGGGTGGGCTCCAACGGGTACAACGGCCATTATTTTACCGACGGGGACATCACCGGCACCATCGGGCACTACAGCTCCGCCACCCGCGTGAACGTACAGGCGCTCCGCCGGCAGTACGAAGAGCTGAAGGCCCGGCCCGTGGCGGAAGTGGTCAAGGGTTCGCCCCTGCTGGAGAAGGCGCTGGTCCCGCTCCCGAAGTATTATGCGACGATCCGCGGACGCGCCGAGGAGCCGGAGGAGATCATGGCCGCGCTCCGGCCGGAGGGTTGCTGGCTGAGCCCGCTCGGCAGCACTTCGAACCCCTACAAGAGCGGTGCTCCGACCACGCCGAGCGACGAGACGAAGTACGCCTCAACGAATGTGGGGGACGAGTACGACACCTCGCCCTACCGCTGTACGGACGGCACGATGTGTATTTCGACGCGGGACTACATCAACAAGATGGCGACCTTGATCCGTTTCATTGATAAAAACGCTGAATGATGATTCGTTTGTTTCTTGCTTTGATTCTGGTGATCTCCCCGGCAGCGACGGAGTCTTCCAGACGGGCGGCCGGAAATTATTTTTCGGACAGGTTTGCCGAAAAACCAATTTCCGCTCCGCTTTCCGTCGCTGCCTCTTCTTCCGCCGGGACAAATAAAACTGCGGTGTCTTCCATTGACGGGCCATTCGGATGGGCGACGGCGTTTTCTCTGACGCAGGGCGGCGGGTATGCGCTGACGGGCGGCGATCCTGCCCGTACGATCGTGCTGCAGAGCAACGGCTTCGATATGCGCGAAGACATCATCAAGGCCGTCAAGGACTATGACGTGATCGTTTTCGACGGCTCGCGCGGCGATTTCATCGTATCGGCATTCATGCAGTTCCGGGGCCTGCGCGGCAAGACGCTGCTGGGCATCAACGGCGCCCGGATCCGTACGCAGTTCGAGGTCACGCCCGAGCTGCGCAAGCTCCTGGACGACACGGGCGTGAAGGCGATGTCCGACCAGGGCGGCGGGGGAGCGCTGAGCAACGGCGTGCGTGTGGGTGAGGAGCGCGAACAGCACACGCGCCAGGCCATCATCGACCTCACCGGCGATGCGAAGGAGGTCTATCGCAACGCCGGCCTGTTCGGCCTCAGCGCCTGCGAGAACATCATCCTCCGCAACCTGGCGCTCGTCGGGCCCGGCCCCATCGACGTGGGCGGGGCGGACCTGCTGACCATTTCCAATGGCTCCCGGCACATCTGGGTGGACCATGTCAGCTTCACGGACGGGATGGATGGCAACTTCGACATCAACTCCCGCTCGGACTTCATCACCGTGAGCTGGTGCACCTTCCAATACACGGACAAGGCCTATGACCACAAGGCGAGCAACCTGATCGGCAGCAGCGAGCGGCCCGACCAGGGGGTGGACAACCTCAACATCACCTTTGCCTTCAACATCTGGGGTGCGGGCTGCGAGGTCCGGATGCCCGTGGTGCGTTTCGGCAAGGTCCACCTGCTCAACAACCTCTATGACTGCGCGGGCAACTACGCGCCCGCCATCAACGCCCGGATCGATTCCGAGGTGCTGATCGAGGGCAATTATTTCGAGAAAGGGGTGAAGAACATCTTCGAAGGGGTGGACGACGCGCTGGCGTGGCAGTTCCGGGGCAATGTCTTCCGGGAGAAATTCCGCCCGCAGGACCGCGGCACGGTGGAAGTACCCTATGCCTACACGGCGTTGCCTGCCGCCAGGGTCCCGGCCCTGCTGCGCAAACAGGCCGGCCCCACGCTGGACTTGCAGGCCCCGGAGCAGACCTTCGATTTCACCATCCACCTGATGGGCGACAGCACGATGGCCGACAAGGACATCAGCGGCCTGAATCCCGAACGGGGCTGGGGAATGGTCTTCGAGAACTTCCTGGACAGCCGCGTGCGCGTGATCAACTACGCCAAGAACGGCCGGAGCTGCAAGACCGCCATCGCCGAAGGCATCTGGGACCGCGTCCAGGCCAACATCCGCCCGGGCGACTACCTCTTCATTGAGTTCGGCCACAACGACCAGAAGCCCAAGGGCAAGGGCTATGCGCCTGCCTGGACGGAGTGGCAGGACTACCTGCGCCTGTTCATCAACACCGCCCGCGAGCTGGGGGCCACGCCGGTGCTGCTCACGCCCGTGGCGCGCCGACATTTCTACGATGGCGTCCTCGACGAGACCACGCACGGGGAGTACCCGGCCTCGATGCGCGCCGTTGCGCGCGAGACGGGCACGACGCTCATCGATATGGAGCAGGCCACGATCCAGTGGATCAAAGAGGCGGGCGACCTCGCCTCGCGCCCCTATTTCATGTGGATCGAGCCGGGTGTCTGCCCGGCCAAGCCGCAGGGCATCCAGGACAACACGCATTCCACGCCGTCCGGCGCCCGCCGCAACTGCGACATCGTCTGCGACTCCATCCGCGTCAAGCTCCCGGAGATTGCCAGGCATCTCGTGCATTGGGACGCCGTCGTGGACCAGCAGGGCCGCGGCGATTACCTGACCGTGCAGGCGGCCATTGACGCGGCGCCGGACGCCCTGCACGACGGACAGTACACCATCCTCATCAAGCCGGGCGTGTATCGCGAGCGCATCATCATCCCCTGGAACAAGCGACACCTGCTCCTCAAGGGGCTGGACGCCATGAATACGGTGATCGTCTGCGGCAACGCCGCCCCGCAGCCCTGGCCCGGCTACGCCGCCAGCACCATCGGCACCTCGGGCAGCGCCACGATGTTCGTGCATGCCGAGGACGTGACCCTGGAGGACCTGACGGTCGAGAACGACGCCGGCCGCGTGGGTCAGGCCGTCGCCCTGTTCACGAACGGCGACCGCTTCACCGCCCGCCGCTGCCGGTTCCTCGGCAACCAGGATACCCTCTATACCTTCGGGAAGTATGGCGAGGACGGACAGCATATCCGTAACGCCTTCTTCGACTGCTATATCGAGGGCACGACGGACTTCATCTTCGGCAGCAGCACGGCCTGGTTCGAGCGCTGCGAGATCCGCTCCAAAGCGGACTCCTATGTCACCGCCGCCTCCACGCTGGAAGGCCAGCCTTTCGGCTACGTCTTCAAGGATTGCCGCCTGACGGCCGATCCCGGCGTGGAGAAGGTCTATCTGGGACGCCCCTGGCGGCCTTATGCGCAGACCGTTTTCCTGCACTGCGAACTCGGCGCCCACATCCGCCCGGAGGGCTGGCACAACTGGGGCAGCACCGATAAGGAAAAGACGGCCTACTACGCTGAATACGACTGCTACGGCCCTGGCGCCGATACTGCCTCCCGCGTGGGCTGGGCGCATCAGCTTACCCCCGTCGAAGCCGCCCGGTACACCCGGGACCGGGTGATGGAAGGCACAAACTGATTTCAATCCCGAACGAGATGATTTTATCCGGAATTCTGCTGTCGCTGCTGCTTGCAGCGGGACCTGTCCAGCGCGAACACATCGACCTGTCCGAAAGCGGCTGGAACATCACCCTGGACTTCGACGCGTCCTGGGAAAACGAAGAACTCTACCTCCCGCCCGTGGACGTGCGCACCCAGCCGGTGCGCATCCCGACCGGGGGCTGGTCCCTGCTCGAGCGCCCGCAGGTGCGCGGCGTCCGCCTGCCCGCCACTGTGGAGGAATACCTTTGGGGCTGGAACGGCGAGACCTTCGGCGTGACCGGCAACTACGTGGGCGTGAGCTGGTTCGAGACGGAGGTGGACATCCCCTCCGATTGGCAGGGACGGCGCGTCAGCATCGACTTCGAGGCCGTCCGCTTCCGGGCGGAAGTCTTTGTGAACCATCAACTGGTGGGTTACGACCTCGTCAACAGCACCCCCTTCAGTTTCGATATCACCGATGCGGTGGAGTGCGGCGCGCGCAACGTTATCAGCGTGCGCATCACCGATCCCAACGGCAACTTCAACTGGAAGGACTCCCAGGTCTATACCTGGGGAGAGTACCGCACCAACCCGACCCACGGATTCGGCGGCATCACCGGCGGGGTGCAGCTCACGGCGACGCCCCGGACCTATATCTCCGACATCTTCGTGATGAACCGCCCGGACCCGCACAGCATCGGCGTGCAGGTGAGCGTCAGTGCGGAACAGGCCGCGGAAGGGCCGCTGGAACTCATCATCCGGGAGAAAAACGGCGCCGAGGTGTTCCGCAAGGCGTATCCCGGCGGCTGGCCGGAAGGGGAGACCGTGCGCCAATATGACATCCGCCTGCCCAGAGCGAAACTCTGGAGCGTGGACGATCCCCAGCTATACGACCTCACGGTCCGGCTCGGGGATGACGCCGACTCGCGGCGTTTCGGCTTCCGCTGGTTCGAAGTGCGCGACGTGGCGGGCGACCGGCAGTTCTACCTCAACGGCAAGCGCATCGTGGCGCGGACTTCCATCTCCTGGAGCTTCTGGCCGGAGAACGGCATCATGCCCTCCGACGAACTGGCGCGCCGCCAGATCGAATCCGCCAAGGCGCTGGGACTCAATATGCTCAACTTCCACCGCACCATCGGCCAGCGGCGCGTACTGGACTGGGCGGACGAGCTGGGCCTGCTCTATTGGGAGGAGCCGGGCGGCAACCAGTATCCCGCGAACCGCTTCGACGATGACGACCTGCAGAGCCGTTTCTATTTCGCTTACCGCGACGAGAAGCTGCGCCGGATGATCCTGCGCGACCGCAGCCACCCTTCGCTGGTAATCTACAATATGCACAACGAGCGCGGCGCCGCCCCGCAGCGGCAGGACTATGAGCAGATGGCGATGGGTCACCGCCTGGACCCGACGCGGATCCTGGTCTATAACTCCAGCAACGGGCAGAACCCCGAGAACGAGCCCAACGCCCGTTTCAAGACGCACCTGATGCCCTACGACCCTGCCTTCCGCGACTACGGCTGGTGGGACAACCACCACGCCGGCGGCCCGGGCGTCTATCATGATGCGCTCTATGTGAATAAAGACGAATACCTGCGCGGCTCAAAGCACCGCGACGAGATCATTTACTGGGGCGAGGAGGGCGCCATCGGCACGCCGCCGCGCCTCGCGCTCATCCGTGAGCAGATCCTGCGGGGCGGGAAGACCCGGTCCTGGGAGGCGCAGGACTACCTGGACTGGTACGACGCATACGACAAGTTCCTCCGGGAGAAAGGCTTCTCCGAGGCCTTCCCTTCCGTGGACGCCCTGACCACGGCGATGGGCAATGTGTCGTACTATTATCAGGGCCGCATCATCGAGAACATCCGCATCAACGACGTCGTGGACGGCTACGCCATCAACGGCTGGGAGAGCTTTAAGCTCGAGGACCATTCCGGCGTGGTGGACAACTACCGTTTCCTCAAGGGAGATCCCGGGCTGATCGCCCGCTACAACCGCCCGCTGGTTCTCTCCGTCAAGCTGAACCACAAAGTCCTGCCGGTGGGACGCACGACCACGGCGGACGTGTTCATCATCAACGAGAAGAATCTCCGGGGGGATTATACCCTGGAGGTGGCGCTCTGCGACGCGGACGGGACCGTGCGGCAGCGCGCGTCGCGCAAGGTGCGTGTCAGCGGCGGAGTGGTCTATGGCGAGTGCCTGGCCGACGGGTTCGACTTCCTGGTGGACCGGAGCGGCTACAGCCGCGTGGAGGCGCGTCTGCTGGACCGCCGCGGCTCGGTCGTGCTCGAGGGCTCCGACGAGATCTTTGCCGTGGCGCTCGACGCCGACGGCATTCCGGCCCGCGGGTCCGTGGCCGACAAGAGCGGGCGTCTGGCGGCTTTCCTGCAGGGATTCGGCATCCGCCCGTCCGCCTATGAGAAAGGCACGCCGGAGGGGGACTGGCTGCTGGTCGGCGACTTTGAGCCGGACCAGTGGGGCAGCGGAATGAGCGACGTGCTGGAGTGGGTCTATAAGGGCCATACGCTGATCGTCGTGGACAATCCCGAGCGCTGGGCGGAGTACCTGGCTGACAAGGAGGTGATGGACTACCGGGGGAGCAAGGTGATCGGGACCGCCTGGTATGGCGGCAACTTCTTCAACCGTGCCGACGCGGTCTGGAAGGGACTTCCGCAGGACTGCGTCTTCAACTGGGAGTATCAGTGCTTCGCGACCTACGTGCGCCGCCGGGTGGGCCTGCGCGCCTTCAACGGCGAGATCCTCGCCGCCGCCGTGGCCGACCATAAGAAAGAAGTTTACTCCGTGCTCAGCCGCATCCGTGCCGGGCGCGGCCAGATCCTGCTGACAACGCTCGACATCCCCGCCTGCCTGGGAGATTCCGGAAGCAGTCATTCCGGGCTTGCCCCGGAAACTCCCGACGGCCTGGCCGCCCAGTTGGACATCGACGGCGCCAACGAAGCCCTGGGCACCTACGACCTCAGCGAAGAGAACTACGCCAATGTCGTCGGGCAGCAGTTGCTGCTCAATCTGTTGAAGCGCTGACGCAAATCCGCATTTTTCGTTATCTTTATGTCGTATTTAACCATTGGCGAAATGAAGAAACTCCTTTTCCTGCTCCTTGCGCTGACCGCATCCTGGTCCGGTCTCAGCGCGCAGACTCCCAAGAACATCGTCTGGTTCGACAAGCCCGCCAAGGCCTGGGAAGAGGCCTGGCCGGTCGGCAACGGCCGCATCGGCGCCATGGTCTATGGCGGTACGGAGGTCGAAGAACTCCAGCTCAACGAGGAGACCATCTCCACGGGCGGCCCCTATGAGAACTGGAATCCCAAGGGCCCGGAGGCCCTGCCGCGCATCCGTGAGCTGATTTTCTCCGGACAGTACCAGGCGGCTCAGGACCTGGGCGGGGAGACCCTGCTCTCGCCGGTGGGCGAGGAGATGCATTACCAGACCGCCGGCTCGCTGAAGATCCGTTTTGCAGGCCGTCAGGGGGCGGCGGAGGACTACCGGCGCGAACTCGACATTGACCGGGCGGTCGTGCGCACCAGCTACAAGGTGGACGGCGTGGAATACGTCGAGGAGGTCTTCTCCTCCTTCACCGACCAGCTGATTATCGTGCGCCTGACGGCTTCCCGGCCCCGGGCGCTCTCCTGCGAACTCTTCTACGACACTCCGATGAAGGACATCCGGGTCTCTACGCCGGGGGGCAATCTCCTTCGCCTCGAAGGCAAGGCGGAAGACAAGGGCGGCATCCCGGGCGCAATCCGCTACGTCACCGATACCAAGGTCACGGCCCGGGGCGGCCAGGTGCGCGCCTCCGGCGAATCCCTGCACGTGGAGGGCGCCACGGAAGTGCTGCTGCACATCGCCCTGGCTACGAATTTCGTGAACTACAAGGACGTGTCGGGCGACCCGTACGCGCGCAACGCCGCCTCGCTGAAGAACGCCGCGAAGAAGTACGACAAGGCGTTCGCCGCGCACGTGGCCGCCTACAAGGAGCAGTTCGACCGCGTGAAACTGGATCTGGGCGCGTCGCACTATCAGGACCGTCCGGTCAACTACCGGATCCTGGCCTTCAACTGGACCGAGGACGCCCCGCTGGTAGCGACCTATTTCCAGTACGGGCGCTACCTGCTGATCAGCTGCTCGCAGCCGGGCGGCCAGGCGGCCAACCTCCAGGGCATCTGGAATGCGCGCCTGAAGGCCCCCTGGTGCGGCAACTACACGACCAACATCAACACGGAGATGAACTACTGGCCCGCCGAGCTGACGCATCTGAGCGAACTGCACGAGCCGCTGATCCGGATGATCCGGGAGCTGAGCGTGAGCGGCGCCGCCACGGCCCGGGGCATGTACGGCTGCCGCGGCTGGGTGCTGCACCACAATTCGGACCTGTGGCGCTGCACGGGGGCGCTGGACCGTGCCTACTGCGGCATCTGGCCGACCGGCGGTGCCTGGCTGTGCCAGCACCTCTGGGACCGCTACCTCTATAACGGGGATGAAAGATACCTCGCCGAGGCCTATCCGATGATGAAGGGTGCGGCGGAATTCTTCGTGGATTTCCTGGTGGAAGATCCGAATACGGGCTATCTGGTCGTGGCCCCGTCCTGCTCGCCGGAGAACCGGCCGGCCGTGTCGACGGCCAGTGTCTTCGGCGGCATCACCATGGACAACCAGCTGGTGACCGACCTCTTCACGAACACGGCGCGCGCCGCCGCCATCCTCGGGCAGGACAAGGCATTTGCGGACACGCTGGATGCGATGCGCCGCCGCCTGCCACCGATGCAGGTGGGCCGTCACGGGCAGCTGCAGGAGTGGTTCGAGGACTGGGACAGCCCGACGGACCACCACCGCCACGTCTCCCATCTGTGGGGCTTCTACCCGGGCTACCAGATCTCCCCGTATCGCACCCCGCTGCTGACCGAGGCCGTGCGCAACACCCTGATCCAGCGGAACGATGCCTCTACGGGATGGTCGATGGGATGGAAAGTCTGCCTCTGGGCCCGGATGCTGGACGGCAACCACGCCTTCAAGTTGATCAAGGACCAGCTTTCGCTGGTCAATCCCACCAGCCAGTCCGGCCAGGGCGGCGGGACCTATCCCAACCTGTTCGACGCCCATCCGCCGTTCCAGATCGACGGCAATTTCGGCTGTACGGCCGGCATCGCCGAGATGCTCCTGCAGAGCCACGACGGCGCGGTACACCTGCTCCCGGCCTTGCCGGACGCGCTCGCTGACGGCTCTGTGGAGGGGCTGCGCGCCCGTGGCGGGTTCGAACTGGAGAAGCTCGTCTGGAGAGACGGACACATCGTCGAGGCGCGCCTGCGTTCGACCGTGGGCGGCAACCTCCGCCTGCGCTCTTACGACGCCCTCGCGGGCGAAGGACTGAAAGCGGCTGCCGGGACCAATCCCAACCCGCTCTTCACCCCGCAGGAGATTGCCCGCCCGCTGATCAGCGAACAGGCGCCGATGCGCGGCTACGTGGCCCCCAGGGCTTATGAATACGATATCGAGACCGTGCCCGGTCAGGTGGTCGTGGTGCGTCCGGATGCTTCGGCCGCGGATCGCGCGGATGCGGTCGTGGCGGCGGACGGCAGCGGCGACTACACTTCGCTGCAGGCGGCGATCAACGCCGCGCCGGACTTCAGCGAGCGCCGCTGGGTAATCCTGATCCGGGACGGCGTCTATGATCAGGAAAAGCTCCTGGTCCCGGAGAGCAAGCGGAACCTCACCCTGCGCGGGCAGAGCCGCCGGGGGACGGTCGTGAGCTACCATATGTATGACGGGCCGGGCATTTATGAAGGGCTCCGGCTTCCGGCGGAGTCGGCCGCAAAATGGCAGCGATCCGATCCCGTCCTGCTCAGGACCTCCGCCACCCTCACGGTGGTGGGCGAGGGCTGCCGCATCGAGCACCTGACTCTGGCCAATACGGCCGGCCCCGTGGCCCAGGCGCAGGCGATCGCCCAGCTGGGCGACAAGTTGTATGTGACGGACTGTGACATCACCGGCTACCAGGATACGATGTATCTCTGGAAGGACGGCAAGCGCTCCTATTTCGAGAACTGCCTGATCGTCGGGCGGACCGACTACATCTACGGCGGCGGCATCGCCTGGTTTGAGAACTGCGAGATCCGCTCCTGGGGCGGGGGCTGGGTCACGGCCCCTTCCACGCGCCGGGACCAGCCCTACGGTTTCGTGTTCCACGCCTGCCGCTTTACCTACGCCTCCGGTTCACCCCGGGACGGGGACGACGGACGCAGCATCGCGATCGGCCGCCCGTGGCACAATTTCCCGAAGGTAGCCATCCTGGACTGCGACCTCTGCGACGAGATGGATCCGCTGGGCTGGCCGACCAACTGGGGCAAGCCCTACGTGGAGACGAGCCCGGACCTGCACCTCTATGAATACGGCAACCGCGGCCGCCGCGCCGACATGGCCGGCCGCGCCAAGTGGACCGGCATCCGCGCCCTGACGCCCGCCGAGGCGGAGCAGTACACCGTGGAGAACGTGCTCGGCGGCGATCCGAAATGTTGGTAATCATTTTATTATGAGAAAGATACTGTCTCTTTTGCTGCCCATCCTGCTATGCGCGGCAGCGATGCGGGCGGAGAACTACCCCTACCGTTCGGATTATCTCTGGGTGACCGTGCCCGACCATGCCGACTGGCTCTACAAGACGGGAGAGAAGGCCACCGTCCGGGTGCAGTTCCTCAAATATGGCATCCCGCGCGACGGCGTGGTCGAATACACGCTGGCGGATGACCGCCTGCAGGACGACAGGCACGGCACCGCCACGCTCAAGGGCGGCGTCTGCACCATCGACATGGGCACGCGCCGCACACCCGGTTTCCGGGACCTGCGCCTGAGCGTCCAGGTGGACGGCAAGACCTACAGGCACCACGTCAAGGTCGGCTTCTCGCCGGAGAAGATCGTCCCGTACACGCAGGAGCCGGCGGATTTCAGCGCCTTCTGGCAGCAGACGCTTGACGAGGCGGCCCGGACGCCGCTTTCCTATACGCGCGAGCGTTACCCGGCGCTCTGCTCGGAGAAGGTGGACTGCGACCTGGTCAAGCTGAAAGTGAATGACCGTCAGTGCATCTACGCCTATCTCTTCCTGCCCGTGGGGGCGTTGAAGGGCTCCTGCCCGGCCGTGTTCTGCCCGCCGGGTGCCGGGATCAAGACCATCAAGAACCCCAAACCTTTCTATGCGGAGAACGGGTTCATCCGTCTGGAGATGGAAATTCACGGCCTGGACCCGCGCATCCCCGAGGAGACCTTTGCCGAGATCTCGGCGGCATTCAATTCTTCAGGCAACGGATACCTGGAGAACGGGATCGACTCCCGCGAACGCTATTACATGCGCCACGTGTATGTGTCGCTGGTCAAGGCTGTCGACCTGCTGACCTCCCTCCCCGAGTGGGACGGGAAAAATGTAGCGGTACAGGGCGGAAGCCAGGGCGGCGGACTGGCCCTGGTCGCGGCCGGACTGGACAGGCGCATCACGCAGTGCGTAGCCAACCACCCGGCCCTGGCCGATATGGCGGGTTACGCGGAACCGGGCCGCACGGGCGGCTATCCCCATATGCGCCCGGAAATCCTCACCCCGGAGCACATCCGGACGCTGTCCTATTATGATGTGGTGAATTTCGCCCGGCACATCACCTGCCCGGTGCGGATGACCTGGGGCTACAACGACGACGTCTGCCCGCCCACGACTTCCTATGCGGTCTGGAACACGCTGACCAGCCCCAAGGAGGCGCTGATCACCCCGATCAATGAGCACTGGACGACGGATGACACGGAGCGGGGCCACATGGAGTGGATCCTCAAGCACCGGATTCCGTAGCGGATGCTTCTTCGCGCCGGCAGGATTCCCGGTATTCGGTCGGGGTCATCCCGAACTCCTGCTTGAAAATCTTGGAGAAGTAGTGGGGGTCGCCTACGCCCACGGCATAGGCGATGTCCGCCATGGTCCGGCCGCCTTCGCGGATGAGTTCCCGGGCCTTCTCCAAACGGCGGCGGCGCAGGATGATGGCTGGCGTCGCGCCGAGCAGCGTGCGGCATTTCTCGAAGAGAACGGACCGGCTGACGCTCATCCCGGCGCTCATTTGTGAGACATCCAGCGTGCTGTCGTCGAGCCGGCTCTCCAGCAGGGCCAGGAAGTTGTCGACGAACTGCCGGTCGTCGCCGTAGAGGCCCCTGAAGGGGAGATCATCGTCCGTCTTCAAAGGTCCTGCGACCGGGCTTTTCTTTCCCGGACGGAGGAGCAGGAATATGACGCCCGATGCGGCCAGCAGGTACAGGAGCCAGGCCCAGCCGGAGCGCAGGAAGGGATTGCGCACAAGCACCTCGATCTCCCGTTCGTTGTCCACCTGCAGGCCGTCCCCGTTGGTGGAGCGGATCCGCAGGGTATAGTGGCCCGCCTTCAGCGGGGGGATGCTCAGGGTGGCCTGGTGGCTGAGATGGATCCAGTCCTTGTCCCGGCCGTCCAGTTTGTAGGAGTACAGGATCTGCTCCGGCGCCGTCAGGTCCAGGGCGGCGAACTGGACGCGCAGCCCGTCGGAAGGGCGGATGAGCACCGGGCCCTTCTCCGGCAGCGGCTGCCGGGTACCGGACACGTAGAAGGCCTCGATCAGCAGTTCCGGCACGAAATTGCTGTTGGAGATCTCCTGCGGATCGAAATACAGGATACCGGCCGTCGTGTTGAAATAGAGCGAGCCGTCCCGGGCCCGGAGCGGCTGGCCTTCGTTGAAGCGGGTCGGCTGTCCGATCCTGTCGTAGGGGAAGCCGATCAGGCTCCCGGTCTGCAGGTTGAGGCGGTTGAGCCCGCCCTGCGTGGCGATCCACAGGTTCCCTGCGCCGTCTTCGATGGCGGACAGCACATAGTCGGAGAGCATCCCGTCATTGGTCGTGTAGGCGCGGTATCCGCTGTCCGGCTCACCGCTGTTGAAGCGGAGCAGTCCGGCGCCGAACGAGCAGACATACAGTTCGCCCGAGCCGGTGAACAGGATGTGCTGGATGTCGTAGTCCGGAATCTGCGTAAACCGCTCGAAACGCATCTCCTCGGGCTCGCCGGCGCTCTGCTCGCAGACGAACAGCCCCATCTGGCCGCCGGCATAGAGCCGTCCGTCCGGACTCATCGACAGACAGCGGATCCGGTTGCGCCGGTCGGTGGGGAAGCTCAGCCGGTTCTTTTTGCTGATGAACAGGCGGTCCTTGGCATCCAGGTCCACATAAGCCACCCCGTCGTCGAAAGTCCCGATCCACAGCCGGTGGCCCTCATCTTCCAGCAGGGAGTAGATATCATTGCTGTTGGGCCCGTAGAACAGGTCGTCCTTGGGATAGTGTGTCTGGCGGACCAGCGACACATCGCCGGGCTGCCGGGCGATTTCTATCAGTCCCGCCCCTTTGGTGCCGACCCAGATTTTGCCGTCGTGCGCCTTGGCGATGGCGTAGCCGGGGCGGTCGGTGTTCCAGACGGCCCGTTCCTGCATACGCTCATCGAAAGCGTGCAGGCGGCCGTCCCGCGTGGCCGCCAGGATCCAGCCCGAGTCCTGTTCCTGGACCAGGGCGCGGACATTGTTGCGCGGACTCATCTGCCCGCTCCCGTCGATGCTCCGGAACCTGAAATTGTCTTCCTGGAAAATGACGCGTTCCAGTCCGCCCCAGGTCGATCCGATCCAGAGGTTGCCCTGCCGGTCGGCCATCAGCGAGGTGATGGCGGACTCGAGGAAGGGGACGGGGCGCTGCGCTTCCTTGTCATACCAGTAGAGGCTGCCGCGCGTGGAGTAGATCCAGAGGTTCCCGCGCGTGTCGCTCAGGCAGGTGAACGAACTTTCTTCGTCGGACGTGTTGACCAGGGGGACGTATCGCCTGGAACCGTCTGCCAGGTTGTGGATTTCCAGGCCGCGGCGGTCGGATCCGATCAGCATTTCCGGCAGGCCCGGGACTTTTGCGATGAAGGTGATGTCGCTGGCAAGCTGGGTGGGCAGCGTGGTGAGCTGCATATCCTGATAGCACAGGACCTCTCCTCCGGACGATCCGATATACAGCGCCCCGTCGATCAGGGCGCCGCAGAATGCGGGAATCTCGGCGCTCAGCCGTCCGTCCCGGTAGATGCCCCGGTCCGTAAGCACCCAGGTTCCGTCCTCCGCGTCCCGGATGACGGAGCGGACGGTCGCGTCCTGCCTGATCGTGCACCAAGGGGAGAAGGATGCGTCCAGGAGCTGGTTGTCCGGGGTGAGATAGAAGCAGCTGTCCGGCCCGGTCCGGTAAATCCGCTGGACGGAGTAGCCCTGGCAGTCGACGGGATCCAGGGTCCGGCTCCCGGCGTTGAGGAAGTAAAGCCGGTTGTCGTCAGAGACGACCTGGATGGTCCCGTCCCCGAAGACTTCCACGCCCAGGAAACGGTTGCCGCGCGGATTGTCCCGCGCGTCCGGATCCTCGCGCCTGTAATTCTGGAAAGTTCTCCCGTCGAAACTGTACAGCCCGCGCCAGGTTGCGAGCCACAACTGCCCGTGACAGTCCTGAGCCATATCTTCCACGGTCGTGCCGGCGAAACCGCTCTCCCGCCCGTAGCGGGTGAAGGTATGCGGTGCCTGCGCCCGCGTGACGCTCGCAATCAGGAGTGCAAAGGCGAATATCCAACGTTTGCGCATAAATGTAACAGTTGTCCGTACAAAAATACACTTTTTTTGCAACATCGGACGATTTTCCACCGATTCAGGACCTTTTTCGACAATTATTTTCCACCGGCTTCGTACCTTTGCTATGCAAAATAAGCAGTCCTAACCTTAAACGATATCCTGGATACTAACGGTTAATAATTGGTTTTTCGGGAGGCCCTGCCAGGAAGGGCCTCCTTTTTTTGTCTGCATGCTCTCGCCCGCTGCGTCGGTTCCGGGCTTGACCCGGAACCTCAAAAGCCCGACTGGGCGGAGATCGCCGGGCCGGGCTTGGGCAAAAATGTTTTCCAGTCTGTGTCCAGGCTGCGGATGTTTAAGATTGCAACAAATACGTAATGCCGGCATCCGCTGCCGGCAGGACTATCTTTCCGGTTCCCGGTGCGCCCGGCCCTGCATCAACGCCGGATGCCAGACGCGCAGGTAGTTGCGCAGGCCGCCCTCCCCCACGCCGCACCGCGCGGCGATCTCGACATAGGTCAGCTCCGTCTCCTGCACCAGCCGCAGCGCTTCGGCTTACTTCGCCACCGTCTCCGGCTTGGGCTCGCGGTGCGCGCCGTTGCCGCCCCGCTGACCCCGCGCCACCTTCCGGCCCGCCGCGTCCTCCCGCTGGCGAAGCCGTGCGTCCGCCAGTTCCCGGTGGTAGAACAGCAC
>JAFTGA010000026.1 GCA_017458145.1 Bacteroidales bacterium
AAGAAATCAGGCCTCTAATCTCAGAGTACATTGATCGACGCGTTGAGAATCGTAAATTACGAAATCTTCGCGATTCATTATTGCCAGAGCTTATGTTGGGCAATTTAACCTGCTAAATTCTCATTTATGGAAGAGTGGAAAACATATAGATTAGGTGATGTGGTTAATGTCCTCGATTATATGCGGGTGCCCTTGTCTTCAAAGCAAAGGGAATCCCGTAAAGGCCCTTATCCTTATTATGGCGCACAAGGAATTATAGATCATGTCGACAGTTTTCTCTTCGATGGTGAATACCTCCTCATAGCTGAGGACGGTGAGAATTTGAAGTCCAAGAAGCAAGATATTGCACAAATAGCTAGAGGACGGTATTGGGTTAATAATCATGCCCACATTGTCGAAAGTAATGGTCGTTGTGATATCAGGTACATCTGCTACCTCCTCAATCAGATAGATTTGTCCGGCTATATTACAGGTTCAGCCCAGCCTAAACTTAACCAAGCAAATCTTCTTGCAATTGAACTACGGCTACCTAGCGTAGAAGTACAGAAAAAAGTATCTGACGTTTTGTCAACATTTGATAACAAAATCGCCATTAACAATCGCATAAATCATAATTTAGAGGAGCAGGCACGGGCTCTGTATAAGTCTTGGTTTGTTGATTTTGAGCCGTTTAAGGGAGGAAATTTCATGGACTCATAATTGGGTTTGATTCCGAAAGGCTGGCGAGTTGGAACACTCTCAGAATTGGGTGATATTGTGGCTGGAGGGACCCCTTCTAAAAAAAAGCCAGAGTATTACACGAATAACGGAATATCTTGGTTGACTCCTAAGGATTTATCCGTCAAATGTAATAAGTTTACTGCCAGGGGCGAGATTGATATCACAGAGGACGGATACAAGAATAGTAGCACCAAGTTAATGCCGCGAGGTTCGGTTCTGTTTAGTTCACGTGCCCCCATTGGCTATATCAGTATAGCGAAGGGAGATATTTGCACCAACCAGGGTTTTAAGTCAGTTGTTCCTACGTATGCAGGAACTGCCTATCTTTACTATTGGCTGTGTGAGAATACGGAAGCTATAGAAGCTCAGGCGTCTGGTTCTACATTCAAGGAGGCTTCTGGTTCCTTGATGAGGTCCTTCCCTGCTCTCGTTCCTGAAAAGAGTGTAATAGATTCCTTTGAGAAAGAACTTTCCCCTATTCTTAATGAACAAGAGATTTTAGAGGAGGAAATCAACCATGCAGAACAGATCCGTGACTCTCTATTGCCACGATTGATGTCTGGAGAGCTTTTTATGAATTGCTAAATTCTCATTTATGGAAGAGATGAAGAAATACATTCTTGGAGATGTTTGCTCTAGATTGAGCAGCGGAAAAGGCATCTCTTCGGAAGAGATTTTTGCTAGTGGACCGTTTCCGGTCATTGGCGGGAACGGTATTCGTGGCTATTCCTTGAAAAGTAATTTCTCTGGAGAATGTGGAGTGATCGGACGTCAGGGAGCATATTGCGGTAATGTGCGTTTCTTCTCTGGCGCAGCATATATGACCGAACATGCGGTGGTTGTTGTCGGCAACGAAAAAGCCGATACAAGGTATCTTACATACTTACTCTCGACTATGCATTTGGGCAATTTGTCTGCACAATCTGCCCAGCCTGGTCTTTCAGTTAAGACGCTTGCTAAGCAAAAAATAATGCTACCTTCTCTGGCAGAGCAGAGGAGAAGATCATCTATACTCGCAGTGTTAGAGGATAAAATTGCCCTCAACAATCGCATAAATCATAATTTACCCGTTAATTGGCGTAAAGCTGTTCTTTGTATTACGCTTAATATTAGTTACTTGAATAATCGCTTCACGGCATAATCAAATAGATACTATGGAACCAGGAAAAGAAAGTATTTATGACTTGTTGAATGGAAACACTCAGTACATTGTTCCCGTATATCAGCGCAAATATAGCTGGCTGAAAGATAAGCAGTGTGAACGGCTGTGGAATGATATCGTTTCCATGGAGAAAACCGGGAAGCGCCAGCATTTCGTTGGTTCTATCGTCAACATAGCGGAGACTCATACTCCGATGGGAATCCAGAAATACCTGGTCATTGACGGCCAGCAGCGCATGACAACTCTCACCATTCTGATGATTGCTTTGCGTGATTATCTGATAGACCATCCGTCTGAGGATGTTGATCCAGACAATCTCACTTCAATGCTGCTGAAGAACGTGACGCAGAAGGGTGAGAATCGGTATAAAATGATTCTTACAGACACTGATAAGGATATCCTTATCAAACTGGTTGAGAGTGCGCCCATCCCCGAAGACGAGGATTCCACTATCTACATCAATTATCTGTACTTCCGTGAAAAGATAGAGAACGCTCCCATTACGCCTTACCAGATATATGAATCCATAGCCAAGCTGCAGATTGTAAGCATTACCCTCAAGCGCGAAGACGGCGATGATCCCCAACTGATATTCGAAAGCCTCAACTCTACGGGTATGGATTTGTCGCAGTCAGACCTTATCCGTAACTTCCTTTTGATGGGCCTTTCTAATGATGAACAGGTTGATGTGTACAACAACTATTGGAAGCCGGTAGAGGAGTCTTTCCCGGCCGAGAAACGTAACGAGGCAATGGATACCTTCTTCCGTCATTACTTGATGATGAAGAGCATGCAATTTGTTAAGGAAGAGGATGTTTATGAAGCTTACAAGAAGTATCAGAATAACTCCGAATTTAGCAATGCCAAGGAATTCGCGGAGGATATCTTTAATTTCGGAAAATGCTACACGGAGATGTTCTATGCATCTTCTCCATATTCGGAATTGAATGTCGTCTTCTCCGACATTTCTAAGCTGAAGATGGACGTTCAGTTCCCGTTCCTGATGTTTGTCTACAATGACTTCAAGAATGGCAAGCTCTCGCAGGATGATTTCAAATGCATTCTCCGCATGACAGAGGCCTATATCGTCCGCCGTGCCATTTGTGAGATTCCTACCAACTCCTTGAACAAGACCTTCATCACGATGAAGCGCTCAATCAACTATTCAGACTATCTGAATTCCTTGAAGATGGCCTTCATCAAGCTGGATTCCTATAAAGAATTCCCGGACGACGCTAAATTCAAGGCCGACTTCTTGGAGAAGAACGTGTACAAGATGCGTATAGCCAATTATCTCCTGGTCAAGCTGGAGAATCATGATAACAAGGAACCTATTCCTTTCGAAGGGTTCACCATTGAGCATATCATGCCGCAGAACAAGGACTTAAATCCTGAATGGCGCGCAGCTTTGGGTGAGAACTGGGAAGAAATTCATAATAGCTATCTCCATCGGATTGGTAATCTAACGCTCACGAAATACAATACCGAGATGAGCGACAAGCCCTTCTCTGAGAAGCTGAGCGTATTCCAGGAAAGCGCCACCCACATTCTCAACAAGAGCGTCATCAATCAGAGCACCTGGAACCAGCAGACAATGGATGACCGAGCTGAGATTCTGATTGGATATGCGCTCAAAGTTTGGCAGTATCCTGAGGTTTCCGATGAGGTGCGCGCCAAATACAATGAGGAACCAGCGGAGGATTCCAAATCAAAATACTCGCTGGAATCTTACGAATTTTACAATAACGATGCTCTTACCCGTATGTTCTTTGATAAGCTTAATGAGGCTATCCTTGGACTGCACCCGGGCATCAAGAGAGAATTCAAGAAATTGTATGTCGCCTACAAGTTGAAGACCAATGTTGTCGATGTGATCTTGCAGCGCGCACGCTTACGCCTGACCGTCAATTTGGAATTCGACGAGGTTAATGACCCTTCAGGAATTTGCCGGGATGTGACCAATCTCGGCCGCTTGGGCAACGGCGACGTAGAGATTGGCTTTGATTCCCTCGGGAAAATGGATGCCGCAATCGATATTATCAAGCAATCACTTGCAAAACAGCTATAATTATGTTTGCTGAGTCTAACTACGAGAACGCACTCATTGAGTTGCTGGACAATCTGGGCTATGACCACATATACGGCCCGGAAATAGAACGGGATTACCGTGTCCCTTTCTATGAGGCGCAGCTCGCTCATAGCCTGACTTTGGTCAATCCCGCAAAACCGACCGTTGCTATCAATGAGGCAATCCGCCGCGTCAAAGATATAGATACGGGAACGCTGGTACAGAAGAATGAAAAGTTCATGGACTTCCTTCAGAACGGCGTTGAGGTCTCCTATGATATCAAAGGTGAAACCGTCCATGATATCATCTACCTCATCGACTACGTTCATCCGGATCGTAATACTTTCCAGGCTATCAATCAGTGGACTTTCATAGAAAAGTCTGAGAAGCGGGCGGATATCATGATATTCGTGAATGGTTTGCCACTCGTTCTCATTGAACTCAAGTCGCCGGCTCGGGAAGAGACGGATGCCTCCGCTGCCTACCGTCAGATTCGCAACTACCTCCAGGAGATTCCGTCCCTTTTCATATATAACGTATTCTGCGTAATGAGTGATATGACGCTCTCCAAAGCTGGCACCATCACTAGCAAGGAGGACCGCTTCATGGAGTGGAAGACGAAAGACGGGATGGTAGAGACAAAAGATTTCGTGGACTACGACACCTTTTTTGTCGGCATGTTCAAGCGGGACCGTCTTCTGGATCTCATTAAGAACTTCACCTGCTTCAGCGTCGATGAATCCGGTTCGGCAAAGATTCTTGCAGGCTATCATCAGTATTTTGCTGTAAAGAAAGCCATAGACCGCACTGTTCGAGCAACAGGAAGCGATGGCAAGATTGGTGTTTTCTGGCATACCCAGGGAAGCGGCAAGTCCCTCTCTATGGTATTCTATGCTCATCTGATTCAGACGGTCCTCAACAAGCCCACCATTGTGGTGATAACGGACCGCAATGACTTGGATGACCAACTCTATACACAGTTCTCCAAATGCGAACGTTTCTTGCGCCAGCAGCCTGTCCAGGCTTCCAGCCGTGAGAACCTTCGCGAGCTTTTGGTCGGACGCGAAGCCAACGGAATCATCTTCACCACTATGCAGAAGTTTGAGGAATCCAACGAGCCTCTTTCAGAACGTCGTAACATTGTGGTGATGGCAGATGAAGCACACCGTGGCCATTATGGATTTGAGGAAAAGGTAGATGCCCGGGGCCGCATCAGTGTCGGTACGGCCCGCATTATCCACGATTCTTTGCCAAATGCTTCTTTCATAGGCTTTACCGGCACCCCCATTTCTCTGAAAGATCGCGACACCCAGGAGGTTTTCGGTGACTACATCGATATTTATGATATGACGCAGTCAGTTAAGGATGGCGCCACCTGTCCGGTTTTTTATGAATCTCGCGTCGTTAACCTAAAACTGGATGAAGAAACCATCAAGAGAATTGACGCCGAATACGAGAAACTCTCTGAAGAAGGCGCTACAGCTCAGCAAATTGAAGAGAGCATGCATGAGATGTCCCATCTCGAAGAGATCCTGGGCGCACCTGAAACCGTCGACTCTCTGGTAAAGGATATTCTTAAGCACTACGAAGAAAACCGCCAATTCGAACTCACTGGAAAGGCTATGATTGTTGCCTTCTCCCGACCCATTGCAATCCGAATCTACAGGCGCATTCTTGAATTGCGTCCCGACTGGACGGAAAAGGTCAAGGTTGTAGTTACGGGCTCCAACAACGATCCTGAAGAGTGGCACGATATCATCGGCAACAAGCAGTACAAGAAAGAGTTGGCGAAAAAGTTCAAGGACGATAACGACCCGATGAAGATTGCCATTGTTGTGGATATGTGGCTCACCGGCTTCGATGTCCCTTCACTGGCCACCATGTACGTGTACAAGCCCATGTCTGGCCACAACCTGATGCAGGCAATTGCCCGCGTGAACCGCGTGTTCTCCGGTAAGGCAGGCGGTCTGGTCGTGGACTATATCGGTATCGCCAAAGCCTTAAAAGAGGCTATGCGCGACTATACCAAGCAGGATCAGGAAAACTACGGCAATACCGATATTAAGGACACGGCACTCATTAAGTTCAAAGAGAAGTTGGAAATATGCCGGGATTGTTTCCATGGCTTTGATTACTCCAAGTTCAAGGACGGCAGCGATTCTGATCGTGCTGCCATCATTCAGGGCGGGGTAAACTTTATGTTGGATCCATGGATGGAGGAAACAATGAATCGCTTCCTGAAAGAGGCTTTATTGCTTAAGAATGCTGTAAGCCTCTGCAGGAGCCTTCTTGATGAAGACCAGCGCTTTGAATCTGCTTTCATTGAGATTGTCCGCACTTCCATCAACAGAATCAAGAATGTTAAGGCAAAGGTTTCCAAGAAGGAGATCAATGAGCGGATTGGAGAACTCCTCAAACAGAGTATTAAGAGCGAAGGCGTTATCAATCTTTTCTCTAACGTCAAGGCCGAATTCTCTCTATTTGATCCCGCATTCCTGGAGGAAATCTCCAAGATGAAGGAGAAACACATTGCCATTGAGTTGCTTAAAAAGCTGCTCAAAGAGCGCGTTCACCTCTATGAGCGTACCAATCTGGTACAGGCGCAGAAGTTCTCAGACCTTATCAATATGGCTCTCTCCAACTATCTGAAAGGCCTTCTCACCAACGAGGAGGTCATCAAGGAATTGCTGGATCTGGCACACGAAATCGCCCAAAGCGAGCAGATGGCAGATAGTCTGGGCCTCAACTCCGAGGAAAAAGCCTTCTATGATGCTCTAACCAAGCCACAGGCGGTGAAGGACTTTTATTCAAATGAGGAACTGGTGAACCTCACCAAGGAGCTGACCGAGGAACTTCGGAAGAACCGTACTATCGACTGGCAAAAGAAAGAGTCTGCACGTGCAGGCATGCGTTCCAAGGTTAAACGTCTTTTGAAGAAATACCACTATCCGCCTGAAGAAGAGCAGTCTGCCCTTGAAACCGTCATCCGCCAGTGCGAGCAGTGGGCGGATGTCGACACCACGGATTACGCTCTTTATGAGTAGTTCATAATTTCTAAACGCGTATTTATAGCAATTTGATTTTGGAGATTCAAAGAAACATACAGGACCCCAACTTAAAATTTCATCCCCTAAAAAGCATGTAGCATATGGCACAGACATCCTACCCCTGCGAGAACTGTAAATTCCGCGCGCACTACGAGAAAAACCCGAAATCAGCCCTCGGCCGCTTCTGGCGCTGGCACATCAATTTCTGCCCCGGCTGGAAGAACTACTTCACCCATCAGGATGAAGAGACCCGGGCGGCCCTTCGGGAGAAATATAATTTCAAAAAGTACCAGTAATGGAAACCCGCAAAGACCTCGCAGCCGGAAAGAAGCGCTGCAACTCCCACAACTGCGCCCAGTCCGTGGTATGTACGTATTGCGACCTGGTGGGGCTGGATGAGCAGACGGCCCTGGACATTGCCGGGGCCTACGGCACTGGCATGGGCAATATGGAAGGGACTTGCGGTGCCCTGGTGGGCGCCGGGATGATCGTCGGCCTGGCTACGAAAGACCGGAACCTGTCCCGTGCCCGGATGAAGGAAATGATGGTCAAGTTCCAGCAGCGCAACGGCGCTACGCAGTGCAAACTGCTGAAAGGTGTCGGCACGGGCCAGCCGCTCCGTGATTGCCCGGATTGCGTGGCGGACGCCGCGGAATTCCTGGAAGAATACCTGTAGTTCTATGGAAAACCTGCCAAGTCCTCATCTTATTCTTGCATATTTGCGGTTAATAATGTATTATGCTTCAAAGATCAGTTCCTTGAGGGCAGCATAGCTTTCCGTGCCGGTCTGGAGAAGACAGGCAGAAACAGGAATGGCCCTCCCTTTTGGTGGAGCGTATGCCAGAAGACATTGACATCGCTGACAGACCCGAAATGCTGGAAGAAAAAGAAAGGTTTTATATTTTTGTGCTATGAAAGAAATAGATATTTCCCAGTGGACCAAAGTAGGAGAGGGCGGAAATGGCTCCACATACGAGAATCCCTTGCAGCCGGATGTCATCCTGAAAGTGAACAAGCCCAGGATAAATACGCTTCCCGTCGTTGAGCGCGAATACAATGTGTCCAAAGCCGTGGAAAGCGTGGGCCTTCTCACGCCCAGGATGCTGGAAATCGTGAAAGTGGGGGAGTCTTACGGCACCGTCTCCGAGCGCATCAGGAACAAAAAATCCCTCTCCCGCCTTTGCCACGACGACCCTTCGTGCATCGAGGAAATGGCCCGTGTGCTGTGCCGCGAAGGCAAGAAACTCTTTTCCACGCCCTGTCCCGGGGACCGTTTCCCAAGCCGCAGGGAACAGCTTATCGCTTTCATTGACAAAGTGAAGTTCTTGTCACGCAAAAACAAGGATCTGGTCCGTGCCTTTGCCGCCACCGTCAAGGAGAATGACAACTGCGTCCACGGAGACTTCCAGATGGGAAATCTCATCACATCGGAAGGCAAATACTATTGGATCGACCTTGACCGGTTTGCTCATGGAGATCCCATGTTCGATATCGGCCACCTTTTCCATATATGCCGGATTAACTCTTCCATCAAGCAGGTCCAGGATATCTTTCACATGAATGAAGCGCAGCTCCACCGTTTTTGGGATGCTTTCGCAAAGGAATATACCGGGAAGGAGGATCACGCCGGATTTGACGCCCTTGCGGGGAAATATGCCCTTCTGGACATAATTGTGCGTGAGAATTACAGCCGCCTTTCATTCGCGGAGAATCTGTTTTTCGTCATCATCGCACGCCGCATCATCAAACAGTACTACAAATGATCAGACATAACATGGGTAAACGCATCGCTATTTCGCTTGTCACGCTTGTCTTCCTGACCCTGGCTTGTCCCGGCTGTCTTGTCTCATGCAGGAGGGCCGCCTCGAAATCACCCACCGTCGAGAAGATTCAGCGGCGGGGGACCGTGCTTGTGGGGACCACGGGGGACTACCGCCCGCTCAGCTACAAGGAGCCGGAGACGGAAACGTATTGGGGATTTGACCTGGATGTAGCAGGAGAAATTGCCAGGAGAATGAATGTCTCCGTCACGTATGTTCCCACTTCCTGGCCCACGCTGACGGCGGACGTGTCGGATCCTTCCCTGTTCGACTTCGCGATCGGCGGCATCACGATAACGGATACGCGTCTGGAGACGATGGACATGTCGGAAGGCTACCTGGGCAACGGGAAGACCATCCTCTGCCGAATCGAAGACGCGGGGAAGTTCACCTGCCAGGAAGACCTCAATCATCCCGAAGTCCGCGTGATGGTGAACCCGGGAGGCCTGAACGAAAAGTTCGCCAGGACCAACCTGCCCGACTGCACACTCATTATTTTCGACAAGAATGAAGCAATTCCCGGGCAGGTGGCCGAAGGACATGCCGACGTGATGATTACCGAGATCACGGAGGCCCCCTGGTATGTCCGGAACGACGACCGCCTGGCCGCTCCGCTCCTGGACAAACCTTTCACGCACGGCGAGATCGCCGTACTCATGCGGAAAGGGCAGGAAGACCTCCTGAATGTGGTCAATGCCACCATCCGGGAGATGAAAGCTGACGGCTCCCTGAAGGCACTTCATGAAAAATACGGACTTGCGTATGTCTTTTAGATTTATTAACTTTAAGGAAGTTGAAATTAAGTTTACAACCCGAGTATTGTTTTCAAAATATTGATAATCAATGAAGAGATGGAGCATCGTCCTGGCGGCGGCCCTTGCCGTCGCCGGTTGCAAGTCGAACGAATCAACTACAAGCATTATGAACAATCAACCCTTGAAAGAAGTGGCGGGCCGCACGAATTTCGGCGCCAGCCACGCCCTGATGACAACGCCCCAGCCCTGCGTGATGATCGCCACCTGGGACAAGGACCACACGCCGGACGTGATGATGGCCGCCTGGGCCGGTCAGTATGACCACAACCAGATCGTCGTCTCGCTCTCCAAGCACAAGACTACGGCCAATCTCGAGCTGACCGGCGCGTTCACGGTCTCCTTCGCCGACGTCCGCACCGTGGCGGAATCCGACTATTTCGGCCTGGTGAGCGGTGACAAGGTGCCGGACAAGGTGGCCCGGGCCGGCTTCACGGTGACGCCCAGCCCCAACGTGGACGCCCCCATCATCAACGAGTATCCGCTGACCCTCGAGTGCAAGGTGGTCAGCTGGGCGGACGGCATCCTCGTCGGCGAGGTGGTGAACCAGAGCGCCGACGCGAGCATCCTGACGGACGGCAAGGTCGATCTCGCCAAGCTCCAGCCCATCGTCTTCGACGCTTCCGGCGTATGCTACCGGGCCCTCGGCGAAGTGGTCGGCGGCGCCTGGAATGCCGGCAAGAAGTTTACGGCAGAATAGATCCTCCCCGAATGATGCAGGAATGACTCGTCCGCCGATGGAACAGGCCCCGGAAAAGAAGAGATACATCCTCCTGGACGCGCTGAGAGGCTTTGCTCTCCTGGGCATCGTCCTGGCCAATTACCCGGAGTTCTCGCTGTGGTCGTTCTCGGACCCGGCAGGCTGGTCCGGGGCTGACCGGGTGACCCGGGCCATCCAGACCTTCCTCATCGACGGGAAGTTCTATACCCTCTTCTCGCTCCTGTTCGGAATGGGCTTCAGCATCCAGCTGTCCCACGCAAACGGACGGCTCGGGACCTTCCTGCGGAGAATGGCGGTGCTCTTCGTGATCGGCCTGCTGCACCTGTGCCTGCTCTGGAGCGGGGACATCCTGATGCTCTATGCCCTCTGCGGGCTGCTGCTGCCGCTGTTCCGAAATCTGCCCACACGGGGCGTGCTCGCCGCGGCCGGAGGCCTGCTGCTGCTTCCGGTCCTGCTGGACGCCCTTTTCGGCACCCGCCCGGCCGACCCGCTGGAAGCGGAGCAGTGGCGCATCTGCGCCCGTTACGGCATCACGGAGGCCAATTTCGGGACCTGGCTGTCGGACGCCCACAGTTACCGCGAAGTCCTGCGCTTCCTCCATCAGGGCGCAGTGGAGCGGATGTGGGAATTCGTCATCGGGCATCGCTTTTTCAAGGTGACGGGCCTGTTCCTCATCGGCTTCGCCGCGGGCCGGGAACGCATCTATGCCGACATCCCGGCATTACGGGGCCTGCTGAAGAAGGTGCTGGGGTGGGGGCTCGCCCTCGGAGTGCCGCTGAGCGTGCTCTATACCTGGAGCTCGATGGCCGGACATCCCTGGGGGCGGGTGGTCCACGACCTGACCTACCTGAGCGTCTACCTGATGGGATTTGCCTATGCGGCAGGATTCTGCCTGCTGTTTGACCGGCATTCCGAAGGGAAGGGCTGGTGGCTGCTTTCCTATCCCGGGCGGATGGCCTGCACGAACTACCTCGGCCAGTCGGTGATCGGCATCTTCCTGTTCTACGGGGTCGGCCTGGGGCTCGGCAATCAGGTGGGCCTGCCGGGCACCGAACTGATCGCCCTGGGCGTGTACGGCTTCCAGCTTGCTTTCAGCGCCCTCTGGTTGAAGCATTTTCGGTACGGCCCGGTGGAATGGGGCTGGCGAATGCTGACTTATGGAAAAATACTCAGGGTCCGACTGACCGAAATGAATGGACGCGGGTAGGCGAGGACTACAACGTCCAGGCCTTCGTGTCGGAGCGCTATCCGGGGACGCATCTGTGAGCAGTTGGACGGACTGCGCTGAAATGTCTCAGGAGCAGCAGGATGCCTGGTCAGCTTTTCTGGCTGACCAGGTATTCTGCAATCTGGACCGCGTTGAGTGCAGCGCCCTTCTTGATCTGGTCTCCGGAGAGCCAGAGGGTGATGCCGTTGTCGTTCGCGAGGTCCTTGCGCACACGGCCCACATAGACGTCGTCCTTGCCTCCGGTGAAGAGCGGCATCGGGTAGGTCTGCGTGGCGGGGTCGTCCTGCAGGGTGACGCCCGGCGCGGCGGCCAGCGCGGCCTGCACCTGCTCCACGCTGAGCGGCTGCTCAGTCTCGATCCACACGGCCTCGGAGTGGGAGCGCAGCGAGGAGATGCGCACGCACATCGCGCTGCAGCGCACGTCGGAGTGGAGAATCTTGCGCGTCTCGTTGAACATCTTCATTTCCTCCTTGGTATAGCCGTTGTCCTGGAAGACGTCGATCTGCGGGATGACGTTGTAGGCCAGCTGGTAGGCGAACTTGTTGACCGTGACGGGCTTGCCCTCGACGATCTCCTGGTATTGCTGCTGCAGTTCGGCCATCGCCTGGGCGCCCGCGCCGGAGGCGGACTGGTAGCTCGCCACGTGGATGCGGGTGATGTGGGAGAGGGCCTCGATGGGCTTGAGCACCACGACCATCATGATGGTGGTGCAGTTGGGGTTGGCGATGATGCCGCGCGGGCGCACGAGGGCGTCGGCGGCATTGCACTCCGGTACCACGAGGGGCACGTCGGCGTCCATCCGGAAGGCGCTGGAGTTGTCGATCATCACGGTGCCGTGCTTGGTGATGGTCCCGGCAAATTCCTTGGAAGTGCCGGCTCCGGCGGAGACAAAGGCGTAGTCCACGCCCTTGAAGTCGTCGTTGTGCTGGAGCAGCTTGACTTCATATTCCTTCCCGCGGAAGGTGTATTTGCTCCCGGCGCTGCGGCTGGAGCCGAAAAGCACCAGTTCATCCAGGGGGAAATTCCGTTCGTCGAGGACCCGCAGGAACTCCTGTCCCACGGCTCCGCTGACACCTACGATTGCTACTTTCATATTCTGCTTTTTATTGAGATTCCGGGGCAAGCCCGGAATGACGGTTAAACTTGTGATATTGCTATAGTTGCGACAGATAATTCCGGAAGGAAGCGTAGTCGCGCCCCATCGGGACGCTTTGCTTGCTACCCTGCAGGAAGGCGGCGAGCCGGGCGGGGATCTCGATGCCGACGCCGGCGGCGCTCTCGACCGTCTCCTGGAACTTGGCCGGGTGGGCCGTCTCGCAGATCACGGCGGACTCGCTGGGGGCGAGGTGGTGGTACACGGCCCGGAAGGCACAGGCGCCGTGCGGGTCGAGCAGGTAGCCATAGCGGCGCAGGCAGTCCGAGATGGTGGCGCGGATCTGCAGGTCGCTCACCGTGGCGCCGGAGATGTCGGCGCACAGGGCGGCATGGTCGCCGCCGTAGAGGTCCAGGATGCGGGCGAAGTTGCTCGGGGCGCCCACGTCCATCGCATTGGCGAGGGTGGGTATGCTCGCGCGGGGCTTGTACTGCCCGGTCTGCAGGTATTCATAGAAGACGTCGTTGGCGTTGTTGGCCGCGACGAAGCGCTTCACCGGCAGGCCCATCCGTTTCGCGATGAGGGCGGCGCACAGGTTGCCGAAATTGCCGCTGGGCACGCACACGACCAGCTGCTCCGCGAGCCCGAGCCGCTTCATCTGCGCATAGGCGTGGAAGTAATAGAACGACTGCGGCAGCAGGCGCGCGACGTTGATGCTGTTGGCGGAGGTGAGGCGCAGGCGCCCGGTCAGCTCCGCATCCATGAAGGCGTTCTTGACGAGGGCCTGGCAGTCGTCGAAGGTGCCGTCCACTTCAAGGGCGGTGATGTTCTGCCCGAGGGTGGTGACCTGCGCCTCCTGCGTGGGGCTGACCTTGCCGGAAGGGTAGAGGACGTGCACGCGGACGCCCTCCACGCCCAGGAAGCCGTTCGCCACGGCGCTGCCCGTGTCGCCGGAGGTGGCCACGAGCACGTGGATGGTGCGGCGGTCGGCGGAATTGCGGGTGAAATGGCCCAGCAGGCGCGCCATGAAGCGGGCGCCGACGTCTTTGAAGGCGAGGGTGGGGCCGTGGAAGAGTTCCAGCGCGCCGATGCTGCGCGTCACGCTGACCACGGGGCAGTCGAACGCGAGCGTCTCCTCCACGATGCGGTGCAGCTCCGGGGCGGGGATGTCCCCGCCGAAGAGGGCGTCCGCCACGGTGCAGGCGATCTCGGGGAACGTGAGCGTCTGGATGTCGGCGAAGAAAGACTCCGGCAGCGCGGGGATGCGCTCCGGCATATAGAGCCCCCGGTCCTCGGCCAGTCCGCGGACCACGGCTTTTTCAAGACTGGCGCGGGGCGCCTGCCCGTTGGTGCTGTAGTATTCCATGCGCTATGCGATAAGGCGGGCGCCCTTGTTGGACACCTTGACCACGTAGGTTTCGAATTGGATGCCGTGCTGGCGGAAATGCCGTTCCATGACCGTGGCGGCCTTTTGGGCCAGGTCGGCGCGGCTGGCCAGGGCGAAGACCGACGGGCCGGAGCCGCTGATGTTCATCGCCAGCGCACCGGCGATATGGAGTTTCTCCCGCAGGTCGTCGAAGCCCGGGATGAACTGCTTGCGGTAGGGCTCCGCCACGGCGTCGCGCATCGCACGGCCCACCAGCTCGATGTTGCCGGTGCACAGGCCCGCGACGAGCCCGCCCACGTTGCCCCACTGGGTGATGGCGGTGTGCATCGGGATCTCCTTGGGGAGGATGCTGCGCGCCTCCTTGGTGGAGACCATCAGGTGCGGGTGGATGACGGGGCAGTAGAGGTTGCCCGGGACGGGGAGCTTGATGATGTCCAGCGGGTCGTAGCCGCGGATGAGCGTGATGCCGCCCATCACGGCGGGGGCCGCGTTGTCGGCGTGGTAGCCGCCGCTGGCCAGGTTCTCGCCTTCCATCGCGCAGACGACTACGTCCTCCTCGCCGAGCGGGGCGCCGAAGAGTTCGTTGATGCCGAAGGCGGCCGCGGCGCTGGAAGCGGCGCTGGAGCCGATGCCCGAGCCGGGGTAGATCTTCTTCAGGACGCGCACTTCCACGCGTCCGTCGTGGCCGGTCATCGCGAAGAACTTGCGCAGGACCGGCGTGATGACGTTGTCCTCGATGTCCTCGGGCAGCGGGACCTCGGTCTCGTTGACGATGGTGATGCCGGAGCCCTGCTCGTCGAGAGTCATCTCCAGCACGTCCCCGACCTCGTCCAGGGCCATGCCCATGATGTCGAAGCCGCAGCCCAGGTTGGCGATGGACGCCGGAGCGAATACTTTGATCTTCTTCATGGCGTTAGATGTTGGCGATGCTCATGATGTCTGCGAATACGCCTGCCGCCGTCACGTCGGCGCCGGCCCCGTAGCCCTGGATGAGCATCGGGTGGCGGTTGTAGCGCTCGGTGGTCAGCAGGATGATGTTGTTGGAGCCGTCCAGCACGTAGAAGGAGTGCTGGTTCTCCACGGGGCGCAGACCGACGGAATAGCGGCCTTCTTCCATTTTGGCGACGAAGCGCCAG
Organism: Bacteroidales bacterium; assembly: GCA_017458145.1. Lineage (GTDB taxonomy): Bacteria > Bacteroidota > Bacteroidia > Bacteroidales > UBA932 > Cryptobacteroides. Next base: position 15,195 of record JAFTGA010000026.1, read on the forward strand.
CGCTTGCCCTCCTCGGCGAGCTGGCGGCGGCGCGCCTCGAAGTCGGCGTCGAGGGAGGGGAGTTTGGCCCAGAATTCCTCTTCGCTGCAGTCGAAGAACTCCTTGGGGATGAAGAGGTTGGCCTCCACGTCCTCCTGGTTCACTTCATATCCGGCCTCGCGGGAGAGGATGACCAGTTTGCGGATGACGTCCTTGCCGGAGAGGTCGATGCGCGGGTCGGGCTCGGAGAAGCCCTGCTCTTTGGCGAGGCGGACCGTCTCGCTGAAGGGGATGTCGGCGGAGAGGGTGTTGAAGATGAAGTTGAGCGTGCCGCTCAGCACGGCCTCCATCCTGAGGATGCGGTCGCCGGAGTTGCGCAGGTCGTTGATCGTGCCGATGATGGGCAGGCCGGCGCCCACGTTGGTCTCGAAGAGCCACTTGACGCCGCGCTTGCGGGCCAGGTCCTTGAGGCGGCGGTAGTCGGCGTAGTCGGAGGAGGCGGCGATCTTGTTGGCCGCCACCACGGAGATGCCGTGGTCGAAGAAGTCGCCGTACAGGGCGGCCACCTCCGGACTGGCCGTGCAGTCCACGAACACGGAGTTGAAGATGTTCATCCCGATGATCTCCTCCTTGAGGCGCTGCGGGTCGGTGGGGACGGACTGCGTGCGCAGGATCTCCTCCCAGCGCGAAAGGTCGATCCCGCCGCGGTCGAAAACGGAGCAGGTGCTGCGCGCGATGCCGACGATATTGATCTTGAGCCCGCGCGTGCGCATGAGCTGCTCGCGCTGCCGGGCGATCTGGGCGATCAGGCGGCCGCCGACGGTGCCGATGCCGCACAGGAAGAGGTTCAGCTCCTGGTACTCCGACAGGAAGAAGCTGTCGTGGATGACGTTGAGCGACTTGCGCAGCTGGCGGCGCTCCACGATGAAGGAGATGTTGGTCTCGGCGGCGCCCTGGGCGAGGGCGATCACGCTGATGCCGTTGCGGCCCAGGGTGGTGAAGAGCTTGCCGGCGATGCCGGCGTGCTGCTTCATGTTCTCGCCGATCACGGCCACGGCGGCGAGTTCGTCGCGGACTTCAATCGGGTTGATCGCGCCGCTCTCGATCTCGCGGGCGAAGGCTTCCTCGAGCACTTCCCGCGCGACGGGGGCGTCGGAGCGGCTCACGCCGATGGAGATGCCGGTCTCGGAGGCCGACTGGCTGACGAGGAAGGCGCTGATCTGCTCGTGTGCAAGCGCGGAGAAAATGCGGCTGTCCACGCCCACGATGCCGACCATCGAGGTGCCGGACAGGGTGATCAGCGCGATGTCGTCGATCGATGAGATACCCTTGATGGAGGTGTGTCCGGGCGTGACATCTTTTTTGACAATCGTGCCTTTTGCTTTCAAATTGAAAGTATTCTTGATGAGAATCGGAATTCCCTTGGCGCAGACGGGGTAGAGGGTAGGGGGGTAGATGACCTTGGCGCCGAAGTTGCACAGCTCCATGGCTTCTTCGTAGGTCATCTCGTCGATGACGTAGGAGGTCTTGATGATGCGCGGGTCGGCGGTCATGAAGCCGTCCACGTCGGTCCAGATTTCGAGCATTTCGGCATCCAGCGCGGCTGCAAGCAGGCTGGCGGTGTAGTCGGAGCCACCCCGGCCGAGGGTGGTGAATTCGCCGGTCTGGACGTCGGAGGCGATGAATCCGGGCACCACGGCCGTGGCTCCGGCTGCGCTCCAGCCGCGGAAGGCCTCCTGGATCAGGCGCCGGGTGAGCTCCTGCTCCACGGTGTCCTCGTGGCCGTGGCGGCGCGTCTTGATGAAGGTGGAGGCATCGTAATGGACGGCGCCCGGGAGTACGGCCGTGACGATGAGCGAAGAGAGCCGCTCCCCGAAACTCATCACCTCATGGGCGGTCTTGGGCGGGAGGACCTGCAGCAGGTAGATGCCCTCGCAGATGCGCTCCAGCTGGTCCAGCAGGGCGTCCTGCTCCTGCAGGAGGACGGTGCGGCGGGCGGCGTCCGGAATCACGCTTTCACAGACGGCGTGGTGCCGGGCGCGGAGCTCCGCGAGTTCTCCGCGGAACGCGGTATCTCCCTCCGCGGCCTTCCGGGAGGCACGGATCAGCTGGTCCGTGACGCCGCCCAGGGCGGATACGACGACGATGGCCGGTTCCGGCCGCGCACTTACAATCTCTTTGACTTTGAGCAGACTCTCGGGCGTGCCGACCGATGATCCGCCGAATTTGAGGATTTTCATACACTAACTAACATAGTAAAGCATCCCAAAGTAAAGCATTTTCCCGGACATTTTCAAGACTTTTTAAAAAAATTACAAAATATTTTGCACTCTACTTGCTTTTTTGACAAAAAATACCGAGATTCGTAACCGGCAAAGTCGACCTTTGCTGCAGTTGTGTTATGAATTATCGTAGTAGTGTTACCTTTGAAGGCCGCAGAATGGCCGGGGCCCGTGCGCTGTGGATTGCCAACGGCATGAAGCGTTCCCAGTTCGGCAAGCCCGTGATCGCCATCGCCAATTCCTTCACCCAGTTCGTGCCCGGACACACCCACCTCCACGAGGCGGGCCAGATTGTCAAGGCCGAAATCGAGAAACTGGGCTGTTTCGCAGCCGAATTCAACACCATCGCCGTGGACGACGGCATCGCCATGGGCCACGACGGGATGCTGTATTCGCTGCCGTCCCGCGACATCATCGCCGACAGCGTCGAGTATATGGTCAACGCCCACAAGGCGGATGCCCTGGTGTGCATCAGCAATTGCGACAAGATCACGCCCGGCATGATGCTCGCCGCGATGCGGCTCAACATCCCCACCATCTTCGTGTCCGGCGGCCCGATGGAGGCCGGTGTGCTGGGGGAGGACAAGCTGGACCTGATCGACGCGATGGTCAAGTCCGCCGACCCGTCGGTGAGCGACGCGCAGGTGGCGCAGATCGAAGCGCACGCCTGCCCGACCTGCGGCAGCTGCTCGGGGATGTTCACCGCCAATTCGATGAACTGCCTCGCCGAGGCGATCGGCCTCGCGCTGCCCGGCAACGGCACCATCCTCGCCACGCACGCGATGCGCGCGGAGCTCTTCCGCAAGGCGGCGCGCCAGATCGTGGAGAATACGTATAAATATTATCATGACGGCGATACTTCCGTCCTGCCGCGCAGCATCGCCTCGCGCGGGGCCATGCTCAACGCCATGACGCTCGATATCGCGATGGGCGGCTCGACCAACACGGTGCTGCATCTGCTGGCCGTCGCGGCCGAGGCCGGTACGGACTTCAGGATGGCCGACATCGACGTCCTGTCCCGCAAGGTCCCCTGCATCTGCAAGGTGGCCCCGAACACGCCGAAGTACCACATCCAGGACGTCGGCCGTGCGGGCGGGGTCGTCGCGATCCTCGCGGAGCTTGCCTCCGCCGGCCTGGTGGATACCTCGCTGCGGCGTGTGGACGGACTGACCCTCGCCGAGGAGATCGACCGCTGGTGCATCCTCTCTCCCCACTGCACGGAAGAGGCGCGCAAGACCTTCCGCGTGGCGCCCTGCGGCCGCTACAACATCGAGCTGGGTTCGCAGAAGATGTTCTACGACAGCTTCGATACCGACCGTGAGAACGGCTGCATCCGCGACGTGGCGCACGCTTACACGCGCGACGGCGGCCTCGCGGTGCTATTCGGCAACATCGCCCTCGACGGCTGCATCATCAAGACCGCCGGCGTGGACGAGAGCATCTTCCATTTCGAGGGCCCGGCCCGCGTGTTCGACTCCCAGGAGGCGGCCTGCGAGGGCATCCTCGGCGGCCGGGTGGCCAGCGGCGACGTGGTCGTGATCAACTACGAAGGCCCCAAGGGTGGCCCGGGCATGCAGGAGATGCTCTATCCGACCTCGTATATCAAATCGATGCACCTGGGCAAGGAATGCGCCCTGCTGACGGACGGCCGTTTCAGCGGCGGCACCTCCGGACTGAGCATCGGACATATTTCGCCGGAAGCGGCGGCCGGGGGCAACATCGCCCTGGTGCGCGACGGCGACATCATCACCATCGACATCCCTTCGCGCAGCATCAGCGTGCACCTGTCCGACGAGCAGCTCGCCGCGCGCCGCCGTGAGGAGGAGGCCCGGGGCCGCAAGGCCTTCACGCCGCCGCATCGCCGGCGCATCGTCTCCAAGAGCCTCAAGGCCTACGCCGCGATGGTCAGCAGCGCGGACAAGGGAGCCGTCAGGATCATAGAAGACTAGGCGTATGGGGCAGCGAATGACAGGCGCGGAGATTCTGCTGGAATCCCTACTGGCCGAAGGTGTGGATACGGTCTTCGGCTATCCGGGCGGTTCGATCATCACCGTCTATGACAAGATGTACTCCTACGCCGACCGGCTCCGGCACATCCTTGTGCGCCACGAGCAGGGGGCGATCCACGCTGCGCAGGGCTATGCCCGGGCGACGGGCCGTCCCGGCGTGGTGATCGTGACTTCCGGTCCGGGCGCCACCAACGTGATCACCGGCGTGGCCGACGCGATGGTGGATTCGACCCCCGTGATCGTGATTGCGGGCCAGGTGGGCAACGCCCTGCTCGGCACGGACGCCTTCCAGGAGACCGACGTGGTCGGCATGACCGGTCCGATCGACAAGTGGACCTTCCAGATCCGGCGGCCCGAAGATGTGGCCACGGCCGTGGCGAAGGCTTTCCATATCGCCTCCACGGGCCGCCCGGGCCCCGTGGTGCTGGACTTCACGCGTGACGCCCAGGTGGGCATCGCGGACTTCGACTACCAGCCCTGCCGGCACATCCGCAGCTACGCCCTCCCGGCCCCTGCGGACGAGGCGGCCATCGAGGCGGCCGCGCAGCTGATCGACGACGCGGAGCGCCCCTTCGTGGTCTTCGGCCAGGGCGTGCTGCTCTCGCACGCCGAGGATCAGCTCAAGGCCTTCCTCAAGAAGGGCGGCATCCCGGCGGCTTCTACGATGCTGGGCTTGAGCGCCCTGCCGTCCGACTTCCCGTACTATGTCGGCATGGCCGGCATGCACGGCAATATCGCCGCCAACCTGATGACGCAGAAGTGCGACGTGCTGATCGCCGTGGGCATGCGATTCGACGACCGCGTGACGGGCAATCCGTCCACCTACGCGCGCCAGGCCAAGGTGATCCACATCGACGTGGACCGCACGGAGATCGGCAAGATCATTCCGGCCGAGGTGGGTATCCTGGGCGATGCCGCCGAGGTGCTGGGCCGCCTGACGGAGCGGATCCGCTTCTCCTTCCACGACGAGTGGGCCGCCTCGGCGCGCCGCTACGAGTGCGTGGAGCAGGAAAAGGTCTGCGTCCCGGAGACGGCGCCCGCCGGGGGCCCCGTCAATATGGGCGAGGTGGTCGCGCGCGTGTCGGAATTGTCCGGACGGGATGCGATCATCGTGACCGACGTGGGTCAGAACCAGCTGATGGGAGCCCGCTATTCGCGTTTCGCGCGGACGCGCAGCTTCATCTCCTCCGGCGGACTCGGCACGATGGGATTCGGCCTGCCCGCCGCCATCGGCGCCAAGACGGGCGCCCCCGACCGCCAGGTTGTCCTGTTCGTGGGCGACGGCGGCATCCAGATGACCCTCCAGGAGTTCGGCACGATCATGCAGGAGGGCACGGCCGTCAAGGTGGTCCTGCTCAACAACAACTGGCTGGGCAACGTCCGCCAGTGGCAGGAGCTTTTCTACGGCGCGCGCTACTCGCAGACGCGCCTGCTCAATCCCGATTTCTCGCTGATCGCGCAGGCCTTCGGCATCCGCTACCGCTGCGTGGAGGAGCGCGCGGAGCTGGAGGACGCCCTGCGCGAAATGCTGGACTCCCCGCAGGCGTACCTGCTCGACGTGCACGTGCGCGAGGAGGGGATGGTCTATCCGATGGTCCCCGGCGGACGCCGGATGGACGAGATCCTGTTGAACAAAGACGAATGGTATCGCGATGGAGAATAGCAGCATGTATATCATCTCGGTGTATTCCGAGAACCAGGTGGGCCTGTTGAGTTCGATCTCCAACATCTTCACCCGCCGCGGCATCAATATCGAGAGCCTGACGGTCTTCCCGTCGGAGTTCCCGGGCATCCACCACTTCACCTTCCGGGCCATCACCACCGAGCGCGCCGCGCAGCAGGTGGTGGGCTTCATCGAGAAGAAGGTGGAGGTGGTGCGCGCCTTTTGTTTCCCGGACAACGCGACCAGCGCCGCGGAGCACGGGATCCTGGCAGACTATTTAAAAAACAGAAACCAATAAAACAAAAAGAGTATGGCAAAGATGAATTTCGGCGGCGTGGTCGAGAATGTCGTCACCCGCGATGAGTTTACGGTCGAAAAGGCACGCGAAGTCCTCAAGGACGAAGTGGTGGCCATCATCGGTTATGGTATCCAGGGGCCCGGACAGGCCCTCAACCTCAAGGACAACGGCATCAATGTCATCGTCGGCCAGCGCGCCGGCAAGACCTTCGACAAGGCCGTCGCCGACGGCTGGGTGCCTGGCAAGACCCTCTTCAGCATCGAGGAGGCCTGCCAGAAGGCGACCGTGATCGAATACCTGCTCTCCGACGCCGCGCAGATCGAGCAGTGGCCCGTGGTGAAGAAGCACCTGACCGCCGGCAAGGCCCTGTATTTCTCGCACGGCTTCGGCATCACCTTCAACGACCGCACCGGCATCGTCCCGCCGAAGGACGTGGACGTGATCATGGTGGCCCCGAAGGGCTCCGGCACCTCCGTGCGCCGGCTCTTCCTGCAGGGCCGCGGCATCAACTCCTCCTTCGCCGTGTACCAGGACGCCACCGGCCGTGCGCTCGAGCGCACCCTCGCCCTCGGTATCGCCATCGGCTCGGGCTATCTCTTCGAGACCGACTTCAAGCGGGAGGTCTATTCCGACCTGACCGGCGAGCGCGGCACCCTGATGGGCGCCATCCAGGGCCTCCTTTCCGCCCAGTACGAAGTGCTCCGCGAGCACGGCCACAGTCCGTCCGAGGCCTTCAACGAGACCGTCGAGGAACTGACCCAGTCCCTGATGCCGCTCTTTGCCGAGAAGGGGATGGACTGGATGTATGCCAACTGCTCCACCACGGCGCAGCGCGGCGCCCTCGACTGGATGGGCCCGTTCCACGATGCGACCAAGCCCGTGTTCGAGAAGCTCTACAACGAGGTGGCCTGCGGCAACGAAGCCCAGCGCTCGATCGACTCCAACTCCAAGCCGGACTACCGCGAGGGGCTGGAAAAGGAGCTGAAAGCCCTGCGTGAGAGCGAGCTGTGGCGCACCGGCGCCGCCGTGCGCGAACTGCGTCCCGAGAACAAATAAACCCTATGGACAGCAACAGAATCTATATTTTCGACACCACCCTGCGTGACGGCGAGCAAGTCCCCGGGTGCCAGCTCAACACCGTGGAGAAAATCCAGGTGGCGAAGGCGCTCGAGGAGCTCGGCGTGGACGTGATCGAGGCCGGCTTCCCGGTCTCGAGTCCCGGCGACTTCAATTCGGTCGTGGAGATCTCCAAGGCCGTGACCTGGCCGACGGTCTGCGCCCTCACGCGGGCGGTGCAGAAGGATATCGACGTGGCCGTGGAAGCGCTCCGGTATGCCAAGCGGAGGCGCATCCACACCGGCATCGGCACGTCCGATTCGCACATCCGCTACAAGTTCAACTCCACGCGCGAGGAGATCCTGGAGCGGGCCGTGCGGGCGGTCAAGTATGTCCGGCAGTTCGTCGAGGACGTGGAGTTCTATGCCGAAGACGCCGGCCGGACGGACAACGCCTACCTCGCGCAGGTGGTCGAGGCCGTGATCAAGGCCGGGGTGACGGTGGTCAACATCCCCGACACGACGGGCTACTGCCTGCCGGAAGAGTATGCTGCCAAGATCCGTTACCTGATCGAACACGTGGACGGCATCGACAAGGCCATCCTCTCCACACACTGCCACAACGACCTGGGCATGGCCACGGCCAATACCATCTCCGGCCTGCTCGCCGGGGCGCGCCAGTGCGAGGTCACGATCAACGGCGTGGGGGAGCGTGCGGGCAACACCGCCCTCGAGGAGATCGCGATGATCCTGAAGAGCCATTCCGACATTCCCCTGACGACCAACATCAACACCACGCGGATCTTCCCGGTCAGCCGGATGGTCTCCAGCTTGATGAATATGCCCGTGCAGGCAAACAAGGCCATCGTGGGGCGCAACGCCTTCGCGCACTCGTCCGGCATCCACCAGGACGGCGTGCTCAAGGAAGTCAGCACCTACGAGATCATCAATCCCAAGGACATCGGCCTGGACGACAACAACATCGTCCTGACGGCCCGCAGCGGCCACGCGGCCCTGCGTTACCGGCTCGAAGTCCTGGGAATCAAGCTCTCGGACGAGAAACTGGACGCCTTCTACCAGGAGTTCCTCCAGCTGGCCGACAAGAAGAAACAGGTGACCGACGACGACCTGCTGGTGCTGGCCGGCGCCGAGCGGGCGGCCGTAGCCCACATCAAGCTGGACTACCTCCAGGTGACGAGCGGCAAGGGGCTCAAGCCCGTGGCCAGCATCGGCCTGGACATCGCCGGGGAGAAGTTCGAGGCGGCGGCGCAGGGCAATGGCCCGGTGGATGCCGCGATCAACGCCCTGAAGAGCATCGTCAAGCGCCAGATGGTGATCAAGGAGTTCACGATCCAGAACATCACCAAGGGCTCCGACGACGTGGCGAAGGTCCACATGCAGGTGGAGCACGACGGCCGCGTCTATTACGGCTTCGGCGCCAACACGGACATCGTGACGGGCTCCGTGGAGGCCTATATTGACTGTATCAACAAATTCCAGCGCTGATGAATACGCTTTTTGACAAGATCTGGGATGCCCACGTGGTCTCGCTCATCGAGGACGGTCCGACCCAGCTCTATATCGACCGGCTCTACTGCCACGAAGTCACGAGTCCGCAGGCCTTCGACGGCCTGCGCGCGCGCGGAATCCAGTGCCTGCGCCCGCAGCAGATTTTCTGCATGCCGGACCACAACACGCCCACCCACGACCAGGACAAGCCGATCCAGGATCCCGTGTCCAGGGCCCAGGTGGACGCGCTGGCGCGCAACGCCGCCGAGTTCGGCCTGACGCACTACGGAATGATGAGTCCGGACAACGGCATCATCCACGTGGTCGGCCCGGAGAAGGGGCTCTCGCTGCCGGGAATGACCATCGTCTGCGGCGACTCCCATACCTCCACGCACGGGGCGATGGGCGCCGTGGCGTTCGGCATCGGCACGAGCGAAGTGGAGATGGTGCTGGCCTCCCAGTGCATCCTGCAGCAGAAACCCAAGTCGATGAGCATCCGCGTGGAGGGCGAGCTCGGGCCCGGCGTGACCGCCAAGGACGTCGCCTTGTACCTGATGAGCCGGCTCACCACCAGCGGCGCCACGGGCTATTTCGTGGAGTACCGCGGCAGCGCCGTGCGCGCGCTCTCGATGGAGGGCCGCCTGACGCTCTGCAACCTCTCCATCGAGATGGGGGCGCGCGGCGGCTTCGTGGCCCCGGACGAGACCACCTTCGCCTACCTCAAGGGGCGCGAGTACGCGCCGAAGGGGGCGGACTGGGACAAGGCCGTGGCCTATTGGAAGACGCTGCGCAGCGGCGAGGACGCCGTCTTCGACCGAGAACTGGTCTTCGACGCGGCGGACATCGCTCCGATGATCACCTATGGCACCAACCCCGGGATGGGGATGCCCGTGGACGGAAGCATCCCTTCAGATGCTACGAAGAAAGCGCTTGATTATATGGGATTCACGGCTGGTCAAAAACTGCTCGGACATCCGGTCGACTACGTGTTCCTCGGGGCCTGTACCAACGGCCGCATCGAGGACTTCCGCGCCTTTGCCTCGCTGGTGAAGGGCCGCCGCAAGGCCCCGGGCGTGACCGCCTGGCTGGTGCCCGGCTCCTGGGCCGTGAAGCGCCAGATCGAGGCCGAGGGGCTGGACCGGGTGCTCGCCGGGGCGGGCTTCGAGGTCCGGCAGCCTGGCTGCTCCGCCTGCCTGGCGATGAACGACGACAAGATCCCGGCGGGGAAGTATGCCGTCAGCACCAGCAACCGCAATTTCGAGGGCCGTCAGGGCCCGGGTTCCCGCACGCTGCTGGCCAGCCCGCTCACTGCGGCGGCCGCCGCCGTCACGGGTGTAGTAACCGATCCCCGCACCATGTTATGAAACAGAAATTCGACATCATAGAGAGCACCTGCGTGCCCCTCCCGCTGGAGAACGTGGACACGGACCAGATCATTCCGGCCCGCTTTCTGAAAGCCACGACGCGCGACGAGAAGTTCTTCGGGGACAACCTGTTCCGCGACTGGCGCTACAACGCCGACGGCAGCCCCAAGAGCGGCTTCGTGCTGAACGACCCGCGCTACGGCGGCTGTATCCTGGTGGCCGGCAAGAACTTCGGTTCCGGGTCGAGTCGCGAGCACGCCGCCTGGGCCATCGCGGGCTACGGCTTCCGCGTGGTGATCTCCAGTTTCTTCGCGGACATCCATAAGAACAACGAGCTGAACAATTTCGTGCTGCCGGTCGTGGTCTCGGAGGACTTCCTGGCCGAACTCTTCGCGGGCATCGCCGCCGACCCTTCGCTGAAGGTGCGCGTGGACGTGCCTGCGCAGACGGTGACCAACCTCGCCACGGGCCGCAGCGAGCGTTTCGAGCTCAACGCGTATAAGAAATATTGTTTGACCAATGCTTTAGATGATATAGACTATCTTCTTGAGCAAAAGGATAAAATTGAGGCATACGAACGTGCAAGGAAATAGCATCGAAATACTCGACACTACGCTCCGCGACGGCGAGCAGACCGCCGGTGTCTCGTTCAATGCGCACGAGAAGCTGGCGATTGCGCAGCTCCTGCTTGAGGAACTGCATGTGGACCGCGTGGAGGTCGCTTCGGCCCGGGTGTCCAAGGGGGAGAGCGAGGCGTTCCGCCGCATCTGCGCCTGGGCCGCCGGAGCCGGCTGCCTGGACCGCATCGAAGCCCTGGGATTCGTGGACGACGGCGTGTCCGTGGACTGGATCGCCGACGCCGGTGGCCGGGTGGTCAACATCCTGGCCAAAGGGTCCCTGCGCCATCTGGAGAAGCAGCTCAAGAAGACACCGGAGCAGCACGCCGCAGACATCTGCCGGGTGATCGGCCACGCCGGCGTGCGCGGCCTGTCGGTCAACCTCTACCTGGAAGACTGGTCGAACGGGATGGCGGATTCGCCGGACTATGTCTTCGGCCTGCTGGAGGCGCTGCAGTTCCAGCCCGTGCACCGGGTGATGCTGCCCGATACCCTCGGGGTGCTGAATCCCTGGCTGGTCGAGGAGTACGTCGGCCGGATGCGCGCGCGTTTCCCGATGCTGCACTTCGACTTCCACGCCCACAACGACTACGGCCTCGCGGTGGCCAATACCCTCGCGGCCGCCCGCGCCGGCGTGCTGGGCGTGCACACGACCGTCAACGGGCTGGGCGAGCGCAGCGGCAATGCCCCCGTGGCGGGGGTCGTAGCGGCGCTCCGGGACCAGTTGGGCTGCACCGTGGGCGTGGATGAACGCAAACTCACGCACGTGTGCAAATACGTGGAGAGCATCTCCGGCATCCGCATCCCGGACAACGAGCCGGTGGTGGGGGAGAACGTCTTCACGCAGAGCAGCGGCGTACACGCCGACGGCGACAACAAGGCCAACCTCTACGCCAACCCGCTGCTGCCGCAGCGCTTCGGCCGCGAGCGCTCCTATGCGCTCGGCAAGATGAGCGGCAAGGCCAACATCGTCAAGAACCTGGACAAGCTGGGCATCCGCCTCACGCCCGAACAAGTCAAGCTCGTGACGCAGCGCGTCGTGGAGTTGGGCGACAAGAAGGAGGCGCTGGCGGCGGAGGACCTTCCGTTCATCGTCGCGGACGTGCTCAAGACGGCCGGCGGCGCCACGCAGGACAACATCCACATCGTCAACTACTCCCTGCAGCTGGCGCGCGGGATGCGTCCCGTGGCCATCGTCAAGGTCAGCATCCACGGCCAGGAATACGAGGCCTCGTCGCCCGGAGACGGCCAGTACGACGCCTTCATGAAGGCGCTCTGGATCATCTATGACAAGCTCGGCAAGACGCACCCCGTCCTGACGGACTACCAGGTTACCATCCCGCCGGGCGGCAAGACCGACGCCCTCGTGTCCGCGATCATCTCGTGGAAGGACGGCGACAACGAGTTCAAGACCCGCGGCATCGACTCCGACCAGACGGAAGCCGCCATCAAGGCGACGGTCAAGATGCTCAACATCATCGAAAACATGGATTTAAATCAACTGAAATGAACCTGAAAATAGCCCTTTTGCCCGGGGACGGCATCGGCCCCGAGGTCATCGGCCAGGCGGTCAAGTCCGTGGACGCCGTCTGCCGGAAGTTCGGACACGAGGTGTCCTATCATTTCGCGTATGCGGGCGCCTGCGCCATCGACCGCTTCGGCGACCCGTTCCCGGAGGACACCTACCGGACCTGCCTGGCGTGCGATGCGGTCCTGTTCGGCGCCGTGGGCGATCCCAAGTACGACAACGATCCGACGGCGAAGGTGCGTCCGGAGCAGGGCCTGCTGGCGATGCGAAAGCAACTCGGGCTGTTTGCCAACCTGCGTCCCGTAGAGACCTTCAAGCCGCTGGTCCACAAGTCCCCGCTCAAGGAAGAACTCGTGGACGGGGCCGACTTCCTCTGCATCCGGGAGCTCACCGGGGGGATGTATTTCGGCGAGAAAGGGCGGCTCGACGGGGGAGACACCGCCTACGACACCAACATCTATCACCGCTACGAGATCGAGCGGATCCTCCGGCAGGCGTTTGAATTCGCCCGCAGGCGCCGGCGGCACCTCACCGTGGTGGACAAGGCCAACGTGCTGGAGTCTTCCCGCCTGTGGCGCCAGGTCGCCCAGGAGATGGCGCCGCAATATCCGGACGTCACCACTGACTATATGTACGTGGACAACGCCGCGATGAAACTCATCACGGGACCGAAGTGGTTCGACGTGATCGTGACGGAAAACACCTTCGGCGACATCCTCACCGACGAGGCGAGCGTGGTCTCCGGCTCGATGGGACTGCTGGCCTCCGCCTCCATCGGCGAGAAGACCGGCGTCTATGAGCCGATCCACGGATCCTACCCCCAGGCGGCCGGAAAAAACATCGCGAACCCCCTCGCGGCCATCCTTTCGGCCGCGATGATGTTCGAATATGCCTTCGGTCTGATGGACGAAGGGGCTGCAATTCGTAAAGCGGTGTCAGCCAGCATAGAAAACAATATTGTCACCGAAGATTTGGCCCCTTCAGGACAGGCATTTCCGACCTCCGGAGTGGGTGATTGGGTAGCAGAACACATCTGAAAATAGGGTATTATAAGCAAAGATTATGGCACAGATCAATTGGGATACTTTGGGCTTTGACGCCTACCGCACCCGGACTGTTGTCCTGGCGCATTACCAGGACGGGGCTTGGTCCGGGATCAAGCTTGACGAGTCCTTCTCGTTCACGATCGATCCCTTCATGCAGGGCCTGCACTATGCGATTTCCTGCTTCGAGGGACTGAAAGCTTTCCGCCAGAAAGACGGCTCGATCGCCATCTTCCGGCCGGAGAAGAATGCGGCCCGGATGGCCCGTTCAGCACGTTTCCTGGGCCTCCCGGAGCCCTCTGAGGAGATGTTTATCAAGATGTGCGAGCTCTGCGTGAAGAACAATCTGGAGTTCCTTCCGCCCTACGGCCACCAGGCGTCGCTGTACCTGCGCCCGCTGCTTTTCGCCCCGCATCCGCAGATGCAGCTGGTCCCTTATCCGGAGGTGATCTTCGCCGTGATGTGCGCTCCCGCGGGCTCCTACTACGGCGCCCACCTGCGCTCCGCGGCGGCCGTGATCCCCGGCGACTTCGACCGGGCCGCCCCCAAGGGAACGGGCAGCTACAAGCTCTCCGCCAACTACGCCGGCACCTTCGTGCCCTACAAAATCGCCCACGAACAGGGCTATGCGGAGCTGCTGTACCTCAATTCCGCGACCCGCGAGTTCGTGGATGAGTTCGGCTCTTCCAACTTCTTTGGAATCAAAGACGGAAACAAATATGTTACCCCTCTTTCGGACAGTGTTTTGCCCTCCATCACGAACCTGACGCTGCAGGAATGCGCCGCAGATTTCGGGATGAGCGTGGAGAAGCGCCCGGTGCCGCTGGAAGAGCTTGCTGAGTTCAGCGAGGCGGGCGGCTGCGGCACGGCCGTGGTGATCACGCCGATGTCCCATATCGACATCAAGCCCGTGCTCGCGGAGCCGACGGTCTCCCGCAGCTTCCGCTATGAGCCGGACGGACAGGTGGGCCCCGTCTGCACGAAACTCTACAAGCAGATCACCGGAATCCAGTTCGGCGAACTGGAGGATGTCCACGGCTGGTGCCATAAGATTTAGGGAGCGATGAAGGTTTTCAGTGAGACGCTCATCGCCGAGGCCTGCCGCGAGAACAGCATTGCCGACCTGTCCACCGCCACGATCGGGGAGATCCTGCTGGCGGCGCAGTATCTCGAGCAGAAGACAGGAATCCCTTTCGTCCGGATGGACCAGGGCTCCCCGGGCCTGCCCGCGAACCGCTACGGGATCGAAGCCGAGAAGCGGGCGCTGGACCGGGGCGTGGGCGCGCATTATCCGCCTGCGGCGGGGGTGCCGGAGTTGAAGGAGGCGGCGTCGGAATTCATCCGCGCCTTCATCGACGTGGAGGTGAGTCCGCGCAGTTGCGTGCCGACCACGGGCAGCGTGGCGGCGTCGTTCGGCGCCTTCATCGCCTGCACGCAGCGCCTGCCGGGCAAGGACAAGGTCCTGTTCATCGATCCGGGTTTCCCGATCCAGAAGTCGCAGCTGCGCGTGCTGGGGATCGGCTGGCGGGAATTCGACATCTACGCCTGGCGCGGCGCCGCACGGCTTCGCGAGAAGCTGGAGGCGGAGCTTGCCGCGGGCGACATCGCCGCCATCATCTACTCCAATCCCAACAACCCGGCCTGGATCTGCCTGGAAGAGGAGGAACTGCAGGTAATCGGCGAGCTGGCCACGAAGTGGGATGCCGTCGTGCTGGAAGACCTGGCGTATTTCTGCATGGACTACCGGCGGGACCTCGGCCGTCCGTACGAGCCGCCGTTCCTGCCCACCGTGGCCCGTTATACGGACAATTACATCCTGATGCTGTCCTCGTCCAAGATCTTCAGCTATGCGGGCCAGCGGATGGCCCTCTGCTGCATCGGGGACCGGCTCTACGAGAAGCAGTATCCCGCGCTCGCGCAGCGCTACCAGGACGCCGGCGTGTTCGGCGTCACGCTCACGGCCTCGATCCTGTATATGATCACGAGCGGCTGCACGGCCAGCACGCAGTACGGCTATGCCGAGATGCTGCGCCTGAGCTGCGAGGGGAAGATCGATTTTGTGGAGGACACGCGCGAGTATGCGCGGCGTGCGCAGCGTATGAAGGAGATCTTCTGCCGGCACGGCTTCACGGTGGTCTATGACCGCGACGTGACGCAGCCGGTCGGGGATGGATTCTTCTTCACCCTGGGCTATGAGGGCCTGAGCGGGGACGAGCTGGTGGTGGAACTGATGTACTATGGCGTCAGCTGCATCTCCCTGTCCACGACCGGGAGCCTGCGCCAGGGCGTGCGCGGATGCACGAGCCGGATGCGCGAGGAGCTCTACCCCGTGTTGGACGAGCGGATGGCGGAGTTTGCACGGGATCACAAGAAGGAATAGTTTAGATGCGATATAATAAACTTGTCATAGACAAACCGTTCGAGTTTGAAGGAGGTGGCCGGATCGACCACCTGGACCTGGTGTACTACACTTCGGACCGGGAATACCGGCCCGGCGATGTCGTCGTGTGGATCTGCCATGCGCTGACCGGCAATGCCAATCCCGAGGACTGGTGGCCGCAGCTGGTGGGACCGGGCAAACTCTTCGATCCCGACAAGTTCTTCATCGTGTGCGTGTCGATGCTCTGCTCTCCCTACGGCGAGACGGGCCCGGCCTCGGTCAACCCGGCGGCAGGACGGCCGTATTTCTTTGATTTTCCGCGCACGACCGTGCGCGACATCGTCGCCGCCGAGATCCTCGTGCGCAAGCACCTCGGCATCGGACGGATCGACCTGATGCTCGGTCCGTCGATCGGCGGCTTCCAGGCCCTGGAGTGGGTGATCATGGAGCCGGAGGTGGTGCGGGAGGTGGTCTTCCTCGCCACCGCCACGCGCGTCACGCCCTTCATGACGGCGTTCAACGAGTCGCAGCGCCTGGCGCTCAAGGCCGACCCGACCTTCCTGGCGGCGGAGAGCCTCGAGGGCGGCCGCGCGGGCCTGGTCTGCGCCCGCTCCATCGCCCTGATCTCCTACCGCACCTTCGCGGGTTACAATTACACCCAGGCGGAGCCGGAGGAGGACACGCTCTTCGCAGACCGTGCGGCGTCCTATCAGCGCTACCAGGGCGAGAAGCTTGTCCGGCGCAGTTTTGATGCCTACAGCTACTGGTATCTGACCTATGCGCTGGACAGCATGAATGTGGGACGTGGCCGGGGCGGGGTGGAGGCGGCGCTCGCGCGTATCCAGGCTTCCTGCATGATGATCAGCATCGACAGCGACGTGCTTTTCCCGCCGAGCCACGGCCGCTCCACCGTGGCCGCGCTCAAATATGCTGCCTACCGGGAGATCACCTCTCCCTTCGGCCACGACGGCTTCCTGATCGAGAACGATCAGCTGACCGCCATCCTGCAACCCCTGCTCGAAAGATTAACCGTTAGTAAAGATAAGTCCTTGTAAGAATATGAAAGTGATGAAATTCGGCGGCACCTCCGTGGGGTCCGCCCAGCGCATCAAGAATGTGGCGGAACTCATCGGCCACGCCGGCCGCAACATCGTGGTCCTTTCCGCGATGTCCGGCACGACCAACAGCCTGGTGGAGATCTCCGACTATCTCTTCAACCGCAACGTCGAAGGCGCGCGGGAGACGATCGACCGTCTCGCCGCGAAGTACCGCAGCGTCATCGAGGAACTCTATGCCACCGCCGAGGCGCGCGACAAGGCACAGCAGTACGCCGACGGCGTGTTTTCCTATATCAAGACCTTCACCAAGAAACTCTTCACCCAGGTGGAGTCCAAGATCATCATCGGCCAGGGCGAACTCCTGTCCACGCATATGATGGCCTTCTACCTGGAGGAGAAGGGGATTGAGGTGCAGCTGCTGCCGGCGCTCGATTTCATGAAGATCGACGCCCACGGCGAGCCGGACACGGACTACATCCGCGAGAAACTCTGCCCGTTGCTGGAGAAATATGCCAAGGCTCCGCTCTACATCACGCAGGGTTTCATCTGCCGCAATACCCACGACGAGATCGACAACCTGCAGCGCGGCGGGTCGGACTATACCGCTTCGCTGATCGGTGCGGCCGTGGGGGCCGACGAGATCCAGATCTGGACCGACATCGACGGGATGCACAACAACGACCCGCGCATCGTGGACCATACGGCCGCCGTGCGGCACCTCCACTTCGAGGAGGCCGCCGAACTGGGCTATTTCGGGGCCAAGATCCTGCATCCGACCTGCATCCAGCCGGCCAAGTTCGCAGGTATCCCGGTGCTGCTGCTCAATACGATGCAGCCAGACGCCCCGGGCACGCTGATCGACAACGTCCCCGAGTCCGGGACCATCAAGGCCATCGCCGCCAAGGACAACATCACCGCCATCCGCATCAAGTCCTCGCGGATGCTGCTTGCGCACGGTTTCCTTCGGAAGGTCTTCGAGATCTTTGAGAGCTGGCAGACTTCGATCGATATGATCTGCACCTCGGAGGTGGGCGTGTCGATGAGCATTGACAACACCCGGCACCTGGGCGAGATCGTGCACGACCTCAAGAAATACGGCACCGTGGGCGTGGACCTGGATATGTGCATCATCTGCGTGGTGGGCGACATGGACTGGGAGAACGTGGGCTTCGAGTCCCGCGCGATGGAGGCGATGAAGGACATCCCCGTGCGGATGATTTCCTACGGCGGCAGCAACTACAACATTTCCTTCCTGGTGAAGGGGGAGGACAAGGCGCGCGCTCTCCGCTCCTTGAGCAAATGCCTGTTTGAGTAATGCTGAAGGGCGATTTCCCGGTGGACCGCTTCCGAGGTCTGCGGACACCGTTCTATTACTATGACCTCCCGCTGCTGCGGCGCACGCTGGACGCCGTGCAGGAGCAGCTGGACCGGAATCCCGATTTTCGGATGCACTACGCGGTCAAGGCCAACTTCAACCCGCGTATCCTTGCGGAGATCGCTTCGCGGGGTTTCGGCGCCGACTGTGTGAGCGGAGGCGAGGTGCAGGCGGCGCTGGACGCCGGCTTTGCGCCGGAGCGCATCGTCTATGCCGGGGTGGGCAAGAGCGACGAGGAAATCCTCCTGGCGCTGCGTGCGGGCATCGCGCGTTTCAACGTGGAGTCCGCGGCGGAACTGGAGGTGATCGACTCGCTGGCCGCTTCGATGGGCTGCGTGGCGCCGGTCAGCCTGCGCATCAATCCGGACATCGGCGCACATACGCACGCCGGGATCACCACCGGCCTGGCGGAGAACAAGTTCGGCATCAACTACGAGCAGCTGGACGAGGTGATGGAGCTCGCACTCGGGCTGGAGCATATCCGTTATTGCGGACTGCATTTCCACATCGGGTCGCAGATCCTGGACATGATGGATTTCACGGCGCTGTGCAACCGCGTCAACGAGCTGGTCGTGCGCCTGCAGCGCGGCGGCCGCCCGGTGGGCGATATCAACGTGGGCGGTGGCCTGGGCATCAATTACCAGCACCCCAACCATCTGCCGGTGGCGGATTTCGGGGCCTATTTCGATACCTTCCGCCGGCACCTGCGCCTGCCGCAGGGCACGCCGGTCCATTTCGAGCTCGGACGCAGCATCGTGGCGCCCTGTGGTTCGCTGATCGCCCGCGTGCTCTATGTCAAGCAGGGGACGCACAAGCAGTTCGCCATCATCGACGGCAGTATGACCGAGCTGGTGCGTCCGGCGATGTACCGGGCCTATCACCGGGTGGAGAACCTGACTTCGGACGAGCCGGAGGAGGTCTATGACGTGGTGGGGCCGGTGTGCGAGAGTTCCGACGTGTTCATCAAGGAGTTTGCGATGGACCGGTGCCGCCGGGGTGATTTCGTGGCTGTCCGCTCCGCGGGCGCCTATGGCGAGTCGATGGCTTCCCGCTACAATTGTCACCCCCTGCCGGAAGCCTACTTCTTCGAAGGTTAGTCTTGGGCGGACGGATCCCCGCGGACGGCCGGAAATTGTTTTCCGGACAGGTTGCCGGATACGGCGAAACGAATTTTTTCTATATTTGCAAGAACAAATAGTAAAAATACCAGAGGTATGAAAATTCTCAAACGTCTCGCAGCAGCGGTGGCATCCATCGCTCTGCTCTCCTCCTGCTCTATTCTTAAAAGTGTGGCTACCAGCGCTCTGACGTCCGGTTCCAATACCGGTGCCGCCATCTCCCAGCTGGCTACCGCGCTTGGCCAGGCCGGCAATATCGACCTGGGCAGCATCACGAACATCATCAATCTCGGACAGATCCTCCGGGGCGCCAAGTCCGTGACGGGTGCCAATGCTTCCTATCTGGATACGTTTATCAACGGTATGATCCAGGGCTCCGCCAACAAGATCAACACCTCCAACGTGAACAGCGTGATCAGCGGACTTCAGTCGCTGGCCGGAATGGACACCGCCGCACTGAAGAATGCCGCGACGAAGGCGGCGCTGACCGGTGCCGTGAGCGCTGTCAACCCTTCCGATCCGGGTGTGTCCCAGGCTCTTTCCCAGGTGACCAGCATCCTCGGGCTGCTCAAATAGTCTCCCGGATCAGGGCGTAGAGTTGCGGGAAACGGTCCCGCAGCACGACAGGACGCCCTTCGTCGAGGAAGCAGTGGGTGCTCGAAGCAGAGCAGACCAGCTTGCCGGCGACCTTCATCACATACGCGAAACTGATCTTCAGTTCGCTCATTTCCGCCACCTTCACTTCGATCTCGATGAGGTCCTTGAAGGTGGTGGTTCTTTTGTAGTTGCAGCTCAGCGACACGACGGGGGAGACGATTCCCTCGGCCTCCATCCGCTCGAAGCCGTAGCCCAGCTGGTCCATCCAGTCGATGCGGGCCTCTTCCATGAAGCGGATGTAGTTGGAATGGTGCGTGACGCCCATCCGGTCGCATTCGTAGTATTTGACTTCGTGCAGGTAGGGCTTGACTTCCATAGGGCTAATCTGTCAGGTTCCAGACGGTCTCGAGGTCGGAGGGCATCCGCCAGTCGCCGCGCGGCGAGAGCGACACGGAGCCGACCTTGGGGCCGTCCGGCAGGCAGGAACGCTTGAACTGCTGGCGGAAGAAGCGCTTGAGGAAGGTCTCTAGCCATTTGCGGATCGTGGCGTCGTCATAGACGCCGGCGAAGGCCTTGCGGGCCAGGAACAACAGTTTGTCCGGGTCGGCGCCGGAACGGAAGAAGTGGTACAGGAAGAAATCGTGCAGTTCGTAAGGGCCGACGGTGTCTTCGGTCTTCTGGGCGATCTTGCCCTCCTTGTCGGCAGGAAGCAACTCCGGGCTGATGGGCGTGTCCACGATGTCGAGCAGGGTCTTGTGGATGTCGCCCGTGGTGTCGAACCGGTTGTCGGCGGCCCAGCGGACCAGCGTCCGAACGAGCGTCTTGGGAACGCTGCCGTTGACCCCGTACATGGACATGTGATCGCCGTTGTAGGTGCACCAGCCGAGGGCGAGCTCCGAAAGGTCACCGGTGCCGACGACGATGCCGCCTTCCTTGCCGGCGATATCCATGAGGAGTTGCGTGCGTTCGCGCGCCTGGCTGTTCTCGTAGGTTACATCATAGTTGTCTGCATCTATTCCTAAATCACTGAAATGCTGCAAGCATGCTTCTGCTATGCTGATTTCGCGAATAGTGATCCCCAAGAATTTCATCAGGTTTGTAGCATTGGTATAGGTTCTTCCTGTCGTACCAAATCCAGGCATCGTTATGCCAACAATTCCTTTCCGGCTCAAGCCCAATGCATCAAATGTCCGTACACATACCAGAAGAGCCAATGTTGAATCCAATCCGCCGCTAATTCCCACTACAGCCGTTTCGGCATGCGTATGAAGCATACGCTTGGCCAAGCCCTCCATTTGGATATTGATAATTTCTTCACATCGTCTGTCAAGTGCATTTCCTTTTGGAACAAATGGATATGGATTCACTCGCCGTGACAATCTGAAATGGGCATAGTCTGCAAGAAATTCTGATTCCACCCGAACATATTCCCCTCGATGTTGATATGGCAAAGAACTGGTCATAAAGGTAGTATTCTGCCGCCTTTCGTTTCTCAGTCTATCTACGTCAACATCCGACACCACAAGCTGAGGTTCCAAGCTAAAGCGCTTCGCTTCAGCCAACAAACGCCCTGCCTCATAAATAAAGCCCCTTCCACTGAACACCACATCCTGCG
>JAFTGA010000027.1 GCA_017458145.1 Bacteroidales bacterium
AGACCCGCGAGCGCACGCCGCCGCGGAAGGTGTAGAGCCACACGCAGAGCATCGTGGCGGCGATGTTGATCCAGAAAGGGATGCCCAGCGGCCCGAAGACCACGAGTTGCAGCACGATGGCCGTCAGATACATCCGCACCCCGCAGATGAGCAGCTTGGACAGCAGGAAGAACCCGGCGCCCGTGTAGTGGCTCCAGGTCCCGAAACGCCCGTCGAGATAGCTGTAGAGGCTGGTCAGGTTCAGCCGGTAGTAGAGCGGCAGCAGGACATAAGCGATCACGGCGTAGCCCGCCACGAAGCCCAAGGCCATCTGCAGGTAGGACCACTGCGAAGCCGCCACCATCCCCGGCACGGACACGAAGGTGATCCCGGAGATGGACGTGCTGACCATCGCCACGGCCACGGCCCACCAGGGCGATTTCCGTCCGCCCCGGAAGAAATCGGCGCTGCCGCGGGCCTTGCGCGAAATCCACCACCCGGTGCCGATCACGGCGCCGAGGTACAGGGCGATGACGCACAGCAGCAGGGCGGCGGACATCTCAGAGCCGGAACAGGAGGCTGAAGCCGATCGGGAAATCGTAGCGCTGCCGCAGGCCGTTCTCCCCGTAGCCGCCCATGCCGAAGCCGACGTTAAAACTCAGGGCTACGTGCGTGGCGATCCACCAGTCATACGCCATCTGCCCGACGAGGAAGGTGTCGTAGGAATTGCCGATGGCGGGCTTGTAGCGCACGGAGAAACTCAGCCCGCCGTAGTCCAGCCCGGCGCCCACGCTCCAGGTGAACAAGGTGTTGACGCGCCACCGGTCCGGCAGGGCGTCCCGCCAGGTCGAAGTGCCGTTGTAGCTCCACCGGTCCGGCAGGATGGCCACGCCGGCGTCCGCGATCAGCGAGAAGCCGCCCTGGCCGCCGAACCGGGCCTTGATGCGGCCCACGTTGCGCCAGGACTGCAGGGAGGAGAAATACTCCGTGCCCAGGCCGATCGCGAAATAGGGGAAGCGGCTGTCCTGGATGTCCCAGTTGTTGGCGGCCGCCGCGCCCATGGCGGCGGTGGCGCCGATTGCAGCCACGGCCATCCCGACGCCCGGAGCGGCGTTGTGCATCGGCGAAAGCCCCCGGTACACCCGGCCGTAGTCGAGCGGCAGGGTGAAGAGCGGCACCCAGTTCATGAAAATGAATGCGAAGGCCTCGTCGCTGCGGTCCACCTGCTGGAACTGTCCGCCCCGGATGTGCAGATAGACGACCTGCCCGGGCTGCGGGGTCACGAAGCCGTCCCAGCCGTTGTACACGCGGCCGTACTTGTCCACGGCCGTGATGCTGTGTCGCTCCGGGGTGGTGTCCACGCCAAGCGTGCCCTCGGTGTCCAGCAGCGGCTGCGTCTTGAAGGCGGCCGTCACGTCGCCGAGATATTCCTTGTCAATATAGATGCGCACAGGGACGATATCCGCGTTGTCCGTCCAGAAGCAGAGCGACTGGGCCGCTGCTGGGATTCCGCCCAGCACCCCGGCGAGCAGAATCAGGATCAGATGTGCCTTTTTCATGTTCATTCAAGTTTTGCCCAAAGATACAACAAAATCCATTCCAATAGCCCCTGCGGGAGAATCTCCGAATAATTTCGTATATTTGGCGTTTCAATGGAAGAAATTATCAAAGATCTCGCCTCTGCGCAGGAATACAAGGAAGGCTTCGTGACCGAAGTCGACCAGGAATACGTGCCCAAAGGACTCAACGAGGAGATTATCCGCCTGATCTCCGCCAAGAAGGGGGAGCCGGACTGGCTCTTGGAGTTCCGACTGGGTGCCTTCCGCCGCTGGCAGCAGATGACCCCGCCGTTCTGGGGCCATCTCCGTCTGCCGCGCATCGACTTCCAGGACATCATCTACTGGGCGGCGCCCAAGCGGGCCGAAGACCGCCCGGACGAGATCGATCCCGCCCTGATGGAGACCTTCGACAAGCTCGGCATCCCGCTTCGCGAGCGGGAGGTGCTGGCGGGCGTCAAGCCCAAGGGCGAGGTGGCGGTGGACGCCGTGTTCGACTCCGTGAGCGTCACGACCACCTTCCGCAAAACCCTGGCCGAGAAGGGTATCATCTTCTGCTCCTTCTCCGAGGCGGTGCGCGAGCATCCGGACTTGGTGCGCAAGTACCTGGCATCCGTGGTGCCGGCGGGCGACAACTACTACGCCGCGCTCAACTCCGCCGTCTTCTCCGACGGCTCCTTCTGCTACATTCCCAAGGGCGTGAAGTGCCCGATGGACCTGTCCAGCTACTTCCGGATCAACGCCTCCGGCACGGGGCAGTTCGAGCGCACGCTGATCATCGCCGACGAGGGCTCCTCGGTGAGCTATATGGAAGGCTGCACGGCCCCGATGCGCGATGAAAACCAGCTCCACGCCGCCGTGGTGGAGATCATCGTGGAGAAAGACGCCGACGTCAAGTACAGCACCGTGCAGAACTGGTATCCCGGCGACGCGCAGGGCCGCGGGGGGATCCTGAACCTCGTGACCAAGCGCGGCATCTGCAAGGGCAGCGGCGCGCATCTCAGCTGGACCCAGGTCGAGACCGGCTCCGCCGTGACCTGGAAATACCCGTCCACCATCCTCAAGGGGGACTACTCCTCGTCCGAGTTCTACAGCGTCGCGATGACGAACAACTACCAGCAGGCCGACACGGGCACCAAGATGATCCACCTGGGCCGCGGCACCCGCAGCCGGGTGGTCTCCAAGGGCATCTCCGCGGGCCACAGCGAGAACAGCTACCGGGGCCTGGTGCAGATGGGCCCGGCGGCCGACGGTGCCCGCAACTACTCTCAGTGCGACTCCCTGCTGATCGGCAGCCGCTGCGGAGCCCACACCTTCCCGGTGATCCGCAGCCGCAACCCGCGCGCTATCGTGGAGCACGAAGCCACGACCTCCCGGATCAGCGAAGACCAGCTCTTCTACTGCACCCAGCGCGGCATCGCCTCCGAAGACGCCGTTGCGCTCATCGTGGGCGGCTACGCCCGCGAGGTCCTCTCGCGCCTGCCGATGGAATTCGCCGTCGAGGCGCAGAAACTCCTGTCCGTATCACTTGAAGGCGCCGTCGGATGAGCTGGGTGGAGATCATATCGGCCGTGCTGGGTCTGTCCTGCGTGTTCCTCGCGGGGCGGAACTCGAAGTTCAACTTCTGGGTGGGCTACATCTACAATATCTTCCTGTTCGTGCTCTTCTGGCGGCAGCACCTCTACAGCGCGATGCTCCTGCAGCCCGTCTCCTTCGGAATCAACCTGTTCGGCCACTGGCGCTGGACGCACCCCCGGGAGGAGGAGCGCAGCGCCGCCGATGCGGACCGGCTCAAGGTGGGGCGCATCGGCGCGGAACAGTGGCCCGGCCTCATCCTGATGGTGTGCGTGTTCGGGGCCGTCTGGGCGATGTGCCTGGACTGGCTGCCCGTCAAGTGGCCGGACGTCTTCCAGGCGGACCCGTCCCCCTGGCTGGACTCTTACCTGCTGATGTTCACGCTGCTGGCCCAGTACCTCAGCGCCCAGAAGTGCTGGGAGTGCTGGATCGTCTGGCTGATCGTCAACGCCGCCAACATCGTCCTCTATATCTCGTCCGGACTCTATCTGATGCCGGTTGTCAGCGCCCTGTACCTGGCGAACGGCATCTGGTCCCTCATCTCATGGAAAAAACTCTACAACAAGAATGAATAACGACATCTTACTGGAAATCAAGGGCCTGCGTGCCGCCGTGGAAGGCCGGGAAATCCTCAAGGGGGTGGACCTGGTGATCCGGCGCGGCGAGGTGCATGCGGTGATGGGCCCCAACGGGGCCGGCAAGAGCACGCTGGGCGCCGTCCTGGCGGGCCGGCCGACCTACGAAGTCACGGCGGGGACCGTCCGCTACGAGGGGCGCGACCTGCTGGCCATGAGCCCGGAGGAGCGCTCCTGGGCGGGGCTTTTCCTGAGTTTCCAGTACCCGGTGGAGATTCCCGGCGTGAGCATCACCAACTTCATGAAAGCGGCGGTGAACGCGCGCCGCAAGGCGCAGGGGCTGTCCGAGCTTACCCCCGGCGAATACCTGAAGCTCCTCAAGGAGAAGATGGCGTTCGTGCAGATGAAAGGCGAATTCGCCCGGCGCGAAGTCAATGTGGGCTTCTCCGGCGGCGAGAAGAAGCGGAACGAGATCTTCCAGATGGCGATGCTCGAGCCCGTGCTCAGCATCCTGGACGAGACGGACTCCGGACTTGACGTGGACGCGCTGCGCATCGTCGCCGAAGGCGTGAACCGGATGCGCACCCCGCAGACCGCCTCCATCGTGATCACCCATTACCAGCGCCTGCTGGAATACATCGTCCCCGACGTGGTGCACGTCCTCAAGGACGGGCGCATCGTCAGGACGGCCGGCCGCGAACTGGTGGACCGGATTGAAAAAGAAGGATACGAGAGCATCGATGGATAGCAGGGTTTACGTCATCGGGCGCGACAGCGTGCCCCAGTATTTCCGGCTGGAGGCCGGGGAGGCGCTCTCCCTGACCCTGGCCGTGCCGCCCGGCGTGTCGTGCCGCTACTGCCTGGAAGTGGACCTGGAGGGCCCCGGCGCCTCGCTGGACCTGGCCGGGCTGTACCTCTGCCCCGGGGCGGAGCAGGTGGACCTGCGCATCCTGGTGCGCCACAGCGTCGGCGGCTGCACCTCCCGCCAGCTCTTCAAGGGCATCGTCGGCGGGACGGCCTCCGCCTCCTTCGACGGACTGATCTACGTGGCCCCCGACGCCCAGAAGACGGAGGCCTTCCAGGAGAACCACGCACTCCTGCTTTCCGACACGGCCCGGGCCGAATCCCGTCCGCAGCTGGAGATCTATGCCGACGACGTGCAATGCTCCCACGGCGCGACGACCGGCTACCTCAATCCCGAAGAATTGTTCTACCTGCGCTCGCGCGGCATCCCCGAAGCCGAGGCCCGGCACCTGCAGATGCAGGCCTTCCTCGCACCGGTGGCACGACGCCTGGGCGACGCCTTAGCCGATGAAATCCATGCAAGTCTTCCCTAACATCAAGATCAACCTTGGACTGAGCGTCCTGCGCAAGCGTCCGGACGGCTACCACGACATTGAGACCCTCTTCGTCCCGTACTTCGGCATGACCGACGAGCTGGAGATCGTCCCTTCCGACAAACTGCGTTTCGTCCCCTCGGACAACGTCACCTGGGACGACGACCTGACGCTGCGCGCCTATGCCCTGCTCAAGTCCGACTTCGACCTGCCGCCGGTGGAGATCCGGCTGACCAAGCGCTCCGCCGTGGGCGCCGGCCTGGGCGGCGGCTCGGCCGACGCCGCCTTCACGCTGATGGCGCTGACCGAGATGTTCCAGCTCGGGCTGGAGGACTGGCAGCTGGCGGACTACGCCGCCTGCCTGGGCTCCGACTGCTCCTTCTTCGTCTATAACCGCCCGATGCTGGGCGAGGGCCGCGGCGACGTCCTGACGGACTACGACCTGGACCTGTCGGACTACGAAATCCGGGTTGAGGTGCCCGAGGGCGTACACGTGAGCACGAGCGAGGCCTATTCGCGCGTCATCCCGCGCGAACGGCTCGCCCTGCCGCCGCTGCGCGAGGCGCTGCGCTACCCGGTGGAGATGTGGCAGGACGTGCTGTTCAACGACTTTGAGTCCTCGGTGTTCCTGCTCTACCCGGCGGTCGAGCGGCTCAAGGAGCGCTTCTACGCCGACGGCGCGGTCTACGCCTCAATGTCCGGCTCCGGCTCCGCCGTGTTCGGATTGTTCAGAAAATAATTATATTTGTTGTGTATTAATACCTTATTGAAAAGATGAGAACGAATCAAGACTACAAGAACGCCGCCTTGGCCCGCCTGCGCGGCAACTGGACCCCTGCCGTCATCGCGACGCTGATCTATGTCGTCGTGGCTGTCATCTGCACCGGATCGATGCAGCTCCCCACCTTCTTCAACAACAGTACCGTCGCTTTTTCTGACATGAATCCGGGTGCGATGCTCGGTTTCGGCGGCGCAGGCCTGTTGCTGAGCATCTTCGTCCTCGGTCCGCTGGAAGTTGGATTCAGCAATGCCAACAAGCTGGTTTATGAGCGCCGGGACTACGACGTGACCCGCAACATGGCCGACCTCGCCATGTCCAACTATCTGCACAAGGTGTGGGGCATGTTCCTGGCGGGACTCAAGGTCGCCCTCTGGACCTGTCTTTTCTTCATCCCGGGCATCATCATGGGCTTCGCCTATGCGATGACCCCGTACATCCTCGAGGAGCATCCCGAGATCGGCGCCTGGGAGGCCAGCACCCGCAGCCGCGACATGATGCGGGGCCACAAGTTCGATCTCTTCTACCTGTATCTGAGCTTCATCGGCTGGATCCTGCTCGCGATCCTGACCTGCGGCATCGGCCTCCTGTGGCTGGAGCCGTATATGCAGGGCTCCGTGGCCGCTTTCTACAACGACCTCAAGGCTGAGCAGGGCGAGGCCGCCGTGCTCGAATAGACTTTATGCCGCAGGCTGCAGGACAGCTTTCGGAAAACAGCAGGAGGATTGCCCGCAATACCCTCCTGCTGTATTTCCGTATGTTCCTGCTGATGCTGATCGGCCTGTTCACCTCGCGCGTGGTGGTCAGGACCCTGGGCATCGACGACTACGGCGTGTACAACGTCGTGGGCGGGGTGGTGACCGTGTTCACCTTCCTCACGACCTCGCTTTCGGCGGCGATCAGCCGCTACCTGGCGGCACACCTTTCCGAGGGGGATGCCGTGCGCCTGCGTTGCATTTTCTCGACCGGGGTCATCATCCTGCTGGGACTCTCGCTGCTGCTTTCCCTGTTGGTGGAGACGGCGGGCATGTGGTGGCTGGGCCACCGGCTGGACATCCCGCCGGGGCGTCTGGATGCCGCCCGCCGGGTGCTGCACTGCTCGCTGGGCGTCCTGGTGGTGAATTTGCTCTCCGTGCCTTTCAATGCTACGATCATCGCGCATGAGCGGATGTCGGCCTTTGCCGTGATCAGCCTGGGCGAAGCGCTGCTCAAACTGGGCGTGGCGCTGCTGCTTTATGTCTCGCCTTTCGACAAACTGGTGAGCTATGCCGTGCTGATGCTGGCCGTGGCCGTGCTGGTGCGGGCGGCGTACGGTCTGTATTGCAGGCGGCATTTTGCGGAGGCGCGCGGACCGCTCCGCTGGGACGGCGCGCTGGTGCGCGAGATGACCGCCTTCGCGGGCTGGAACTTCTTCGGATCGAGCGCGTATGTGTTCAACACGCAGGGCGTCGGGCAGGTGGTCAATCTCTTCTTCGGCGTGGCCGTCAACGCCGCCCGGGGCGTGGCCCTGCAGGTGGAAGGGATCGTCAAGCAGTTCGTGTCCAATTTCCTGACCGCCATCAACCCCCAGATCACCAAATCCTGGGCGGCGGGAGACAGGGAGTATTGTTTCGAACTGGTGCGCAAGGGCGCCAAGTACTCCTGGCTCGTGATCCTGGTCTTCCTCGTGCCCGTCCTGGGCGAGGCGGAGTGGCTGCTCGACATCTGGCTGGGCCCCGACAAGGTCCCGCCCCACGCCCCCGCGTTCCTGCGCCTGACGCTGGCGGGGCTGCTGGTGGACCTGACGGGCAATTCGCTGCTTACCCTCGTGCAGGCGACGGGGCGGGTCAGGCGCTACTACCTGATCACGGGTCTGACGTCTTACCTCGGCCTGCCGCTTGTCTGGCTGGCTTTCCGGCTGGGCGCCGGGCCCGCCTGGGCCTATGTCATCTTCATCGCCGTCTACTCCGCCGTGCTGGTGCAGCGCATCGTGCTGGCCCGCGGGCTGACCGGCTTCCCGGTCCGCCCCTTCCTGCGCCTGCTCGCGCTGCTCCTGATGACTGCCTGCTTCGCGATGGTCGTCCCGATCGTCCTGCGGGGCACGGAGCTCGCGCCGGGGTGGCGCCTGCTGCTCGGCTCGCTGGCGGGCTGGGCCACGATCGCCCACTACACCTGGTACTTCCTGCTGACGCCCGGCGAACGGGGGTACGTGGTGCGCAAGGCCGGGCGGTGGCTCCCGGACCGGCTCTTCCTCAAGGCCAAGTACCGCGCCGTCTTCGACCGGCCCCTGTCGCTGCTCGCTCCCGCGCGCTTCACGGAGCAGATCCAGTGGCAGAAACTCCGGGACCGCAACCCGCTCTACCACACCCTCGTGGACAAGGCGGCGGTCAAGCCCTGGGTGGCGGAGCGCATCGGGGCGCAGCACGTGGTGCGCACGCTGGGCGTCTGGGAGCGGCAGGAACAGATCCCCTGGGAGGCGCTTCCGGAGCAGTTCGTGCTCAAGTGTACGCATGACAGCGGAAGTACCCTGATCTGCACCGGCAAGGACGATTTCGACCGGGAAGCCGCCTGCGCGAAACTCTCCTCCGCCCTCGCCTCCGGCTACTGGCGGCGCGACCGCGAATGGGCCTACAAAGGCGTGCCGCCGCGCATCATTGCCGAGGAGTACCTGGGCGCCGGGCTGGCGGACTACAAGATTTTCTGCTTCGGCGGGCGGCCGGAGTTCCTGTTCGTCGCGACGGACCGCGACAAACCCGCGGAGGAGACGAAATTCGATTTTTTTGATGTGCAGTGGCAGCATCTCGACATCCGCAACGGCCATCCCAATGCCGCCGTGCCGCCTGTGCGCCCGGCGCATTTCGAGGAAATGCTGCGCCTCTCGCAGACCCTTGCCGGGGACTTCCCGCAGGTGCGCATTGACTTCTACGAGACGCCGGACGGGCGCGTGCTCTTCGGAGAATACACCTTCTATCACTGGAGCGGCTTTGTACCCTTCGAGCCCGACGAGGCCGACGAACGACTGGGGCGTTTTATGGCGGACAAATGGACAAAATAGCAATATATACCTGTATCCTGGGCGGATACGACGATCTCCAGCAGCCTCTGGTGCTGGAGGAGGACTTCGACTTCATCTGCTTCGTGGGCCCCGGGGAGCGGACGGCGGACCGCATCGGGGCGTGGGAGATCCGCGAGCTTCCGGAACTGCCTTCGGACGACCCGGGCCTCTCGTCCCGCTGGCCCAAGATGCACCCGCACCGTCTGCTGCCGGACTACGCGTGCTGTGTGTGGATCGACGGCAACATCGCCCTGCTGGACGGCACGCTCTACCGCGCCGCGCGCATCAAGGCGGCGGCCGGGGTGAAATACAGCGGGGTGAGCCATCCCGACCGGGACTGCTCCTACGAGGAGGCGCGCAAGTGCTTCGACATGAAATATTTATCCGCCTTCGGCCTGCTGCGCGTCTGGCTCTGGCTGGCCCTGCACGGACTGCCACGCCATGCCGGGCTCAACGAGAACAACGTCATCTTCCGGCGGCATCTGGACCCGGACGTCGTGGCCCTGGACGAACTGTGGTGGGACCGTGTGCTGCACCTGTCCCGCCGCGACCAACTGTCGCTGATGTGGTGCCTGAGGCGCTGCGGCATCCCGCGCGACTACCTCCTGCCGCCCGGGCAGAACACCCGCAACCATGCGGGGTTCCGGTATCTGCTGCACAAATAATTCGCGTAAGGTCTTGTGTATTCCGGAGTTTTGACCTATCTTTGCCGTCCGCTTCTCGGGTAGAAGCAATTTAGGTTTAATTTTAAAACAACAGATTCACAATGGCTGTTAAGATTCGTTTACAGCGCCACGGTAAGAAGAATTTCGCATTCTTCCACATTGTTGTGGCGGATTCGCGCGCCCCGCGCGATGGTCGTTTCATCGAGCAACTTGGCTCCTACAACCCCAACACCAACCCTGCGACGATCATTCTCAATTCCGAGCGTGCCCTCGCATGGCTGAAAGTGGGTGCCGAGCCGACCCTTACCGCCCGCCGCATCCTCTCCTACGAGGGTGTGATGCTGCGTCACCACCTCGACGGCGGTGTCGCCAAGGGTGCCCTGACCGAGGCCCAGGCCGACGCCAAGTGGAATGAGTGGAAGACCCAGCGTGACGCCAAGGTCGAGGCCAAGAAGTCCGGCATCAAGGCTGCGGCTATCGAGGCCCGCAAGGCTGCCAAGGCTGAGGAGACCAAGGTCAACGAGGCCCGTGCAGAGGCCCTTGCCAAGAAGGCTGCTGATCTCGCCGCCGCCAAGGCTGCAGAGGCTGCCGCTGCAGAGGCTCCCGCGGAGGAGGCTCCGGCAGGGGAAGCAGCAGAGGCTCCCGCCGAGGCATAATGCTCCAGATCGCCAAGATTCTCAAATCCAACGGCACCGATGGCGGACTCCTCATCGGAGTGCGCGACATCGAGGTCTCAGAGATCGACCTTCAGGAACCGGTGTTCATCGAATTCGATGGACTGCCGGTTCCCTTTTTCATTCAGGATCTCCAGCAGCGCGGCACGTCCAGGGCCGTCATCCATCTCAACGACATCGACTCCCTGGCGGACGCCGAGGAGGTCGTAGGCCGCGCGCTTTTCATCGAGGGCGAATGGGAGGAGGAAGAGGAGACGGACTTCACGGGCTGGACGCTGCTCAACCGCGGCGAGCGGGTCGGTACCGTCACCGGGATGGAACCCATCCCAGGCAACCTCTGTATCTATGTTCGTCGCGACGGTCTTTCCGGGCTTGACCCGGAACCTCTCGTCCCGCTCCACGAAGACCTCATCCTCTCGCTCGATGCGGACCGACGGATCCTCGACCTGGACCTGCCCGACGGCCTGCTGTCTTTCTGACCGGCGGAAAGCGGAACGGATCATTTCCCCGTGCCGGGACGGCAATGCGGACAACCGGGACCTCCGGTGCAGCCGCTGCAGGAAGAAGCCCCGCAGGAGCAGCCCCCGCCCCGACGGCCGGCACGCACATAGGCGCGCACCGCGAAGAACAGGGCAAGTGCGACAAGCGCCAGGACAATCAGGGAGGGCAGATTCATCGGTACACGTTAAAAAAAGATTCCGGCAACCAGATAGGCCAGCCAGGCCACGACCCAGGCCACCACGCACTGGCCGATCACCACGCCGACGGCCCACTTCCCGCCGAGTTCGCGCTTGACGGCTGCGATGGCGGCCACGCAGGGTGTATAAAGCAGGCAAAACGCCAGCATCGGGATGGCGGTGAGCGCCGTCATCGTGGCGGCGACGTCGAGTACCTCCAGCGTGGCCACGACGCTCTCCTTGGCGAGGAACCCGGTCACGAGCGCCGTCACGATGCGCCAGTCGCCCAGCCCGAGGGGCTTGAAGACCGGGGCGAGCACGCCGGCAATTCCGGCCAGCATGCTGTTTTCGGGCTCTACCAGGCGCAGGCGCCAGTCGAAGCTCTGCAGCACCCAGATCACGATCGAAGCGATGAATATCACGGTGAAGGCCCGCTGCAGGAAGTCCTTGGTCTTGTCCCAGAGCAGGTGGCCGACATTCTTCGCACCCGGCAGACGGTAGTTGGGCAGCTCCATCACGAACGGGGCCGCCTTGTGCGGCTTGGGCACATTCTTGCCGAACAGGGCAATCAGGATGCCCACCAGGATGGCGGACAGGTAGAGGATCACCAGCACAAGACCGCCACGGCCCGGGAAGAAAGCATTGGTAAAGAAGGCGTAAATCGGGATCTTCGCCGAGCAGCTCATATACGGGGTCAGCAGGACGGTCATCCGGCGGTCGCGCGTCGAGGTGAGCGTGCGGGTGGCCATCACTGCCGGGACGCTGCATCCGAAGCCGATCAGCAGCGGAACGATGCTGCGGCCCGTGAGGCCGAGCCGGCGCAGCAGTTTGTCGGTCACAAACGCCACGCGCGCCATATACCCGCTGTCCTCCAGCAGCGAAAGGAAGAAGAACAGGATGATGATGATCGGCACGAAGCTGACGACCGTGCCCACGCCGCCGAACACGCCGTCCACCACCAGGGACCGGACTGCGTCGCTGACGCCCCATCGCTCCATCCCGGCGTCCGCCACGCCCGCGAGCCACTGGATTCCCCGGTCCAGCAGGTCCTGGAGCGGCGCGCCGAGCACGTCGATGGACAGCCAGATCACCAGGGACATCACGACCACGAAAATCGGAATCGCGCTCCAGCGCCCCGTCAGGACCTTGTCGATCCGGCGGCTGCGGCGGTATTCCTTGCTCTCATGCGGCTTGATGACAGTCTGCGCCGTAAGTTTGCGGATAAAGGCGAAACGCATATCGGCCATCGCGGCATTGCGGTCCAGGCCGCGCTCCCGCTCCATCTGGACGATGATGTGCTCCACCATCTCCTTCTCGTTCTGCTGCAGGCCCAGCGCCTGCTCGATCGCCTCGTCGCCTTCCACCAGGCGGCTTGCCGCGAATCGGACGGGGATGCCCGCGCGGTCGGCGTGGTCCTCGATCAGGTGCATGGTGCCGTGCAGGCAGCGGTGTACCGCGCCGCCGTGGTCATCCTTGTCGCAGAAGTCCTGCCGGGCAGGACGCTCCTGGTAGCGGGCCACGTGGAGGGCGTGGTCCACGAGTTCGTCGATGCCCTCGTTGCGGGCGGCGGAGATCGGCACGACCGGCAGGCCGAGGATCTCCTCCATTTCGTTCACGCGGATAGAGCCGCCATTATTGCGTACTTCATCCATCATATTGAGCGCCAGGACCATCGGGGTGTTCAACTCCATCAGCTGCATCGTCAGGTACAGATTGCGCTCGATGTTGCCTGCATCCACGATATTGATGATGCCGCGGGGCTTCTGGTCCAGGATAAACTGGCGGGAGACGATTTCCTCGGACGTGTAGGGAGACAGCGAGTAGATGCCCGGCAGGTCGGTCACGAGCGTCTGTGCGTGGCCGCGGATTACGCCGTCCTTGCGGTCCACCGTCACGCCCGGGAAGTTGCCGACGTGCTGGTTGGCGCCGGTCAGCTGGTTGAAGAGGGTGGTCTTGCCGCAGTTCTGGTTGCCCGCCAGGGCAAAGGTGAGGGTCGTCTCCTCGGGGAGCGGGTGCTCGTGGGTCTTGTCGTGGTACTTGCCCGTCTCGCCGTAGCCCGGGTGGACATCCGGATCCACGGAATGGACGGACTTGTCATCCGCCAGGCCGGCAGCCTGCTCCGGCAGGTCCTCCGCTGTTTCGACGGTGATCTCGGCGGCATCCGCGAGGCGGAGCGTCAGGGCGTAGCCGCTGACACGCAGCTCCATCGGGTCGCCCAGGGGCGCATATTTGATCAGTTTGACGTGTGCGCCCGGGATGAGACCCATATCCAGGAAATGCTGCCGCAGGGCGCCTTCGCCCCCGACCGTGAGGATGACGGCGCTGCCGCCGACGGGAAGTTCTTTCAGTGTCATCTTTGACTGTTAATCAATCTACAAAGATGACACTTTGACGCGTTTATTTCAATCCTCATTTATTGGGATTCCGGGGCAGGAAGGCCCCTTTCTGTTTAGACTGCTCCCGGAACGCCTTCAGCTCCGGGAAGCGGGCGCGAAGTTCGGGGATGAAGCGCCAGGGGACGGCGGAGAAATTCTTGAGGCCCATCCCGACGAGTTCCAGCACCTCGCGGATGCGCACCCAATGCCAGCCTCGGGCCGGATCGGAGACCTTCACGACGGTGGCGATGCACTTCAGCTGCATCTTCTTCCCGCGGCCCAGGCGGCGGTCGGAGCGGTCGTGCACCGCGCTCGCCGCAGGGACCACGCCGCAGTGCAGGCCGTGCCAGTGCAGGCGGTCGATCCAGTTGTCGTCCTCGCCGTATTGCCGGAAGGCGGGGGAGAAGCCGCCCACGGTCTCGATCGCCTTGCGGCTCACCAGCCAGTGCGCGGCCATCACGAAGGGCACCTCCACCACCAGCGTGTCGTTGTGCCAGCCGCCCAGCGCGGCATCGATATACTTGCCGCATTTGCGGTTGAAACGCTTGTCGCGCCGCCGGTGCGCGTCCATCTGCATCGGACTCAGGATGCCCCATTCCGGCTTGTGGGCCGCCACGAGCCGCTCCAGCGTGTCCTTCTCCAGCCAGGCGTCCTGGTTGAGCAGGTAGGCGAACTGGTAGCCCTCGTCCAGGGCGATGCGCAGGCCGATGTTGTTGGCCGCGCCGAAGCCCAGGTTCTTCCCGGTCTCGATGATGCGCGTGCCGGGGAACTCCTTGCGGACCTGGTCCGGCGTGCCGTCGGCGGAGCCGTTGTCGATCAGCACCACGTCGGCCGGGACCGTGGACTGCGCCACGCTCCGAAGGCACTTCCTGAGCCACTTCCGGGCATTGTAGGTCACGATGACGACGAGGATGTTAGCCATGGCTGCTGAAGCGGATGAAGATTTCCTTGGGGCTGAGCTTGGAAAAGACCGTGTGCAGGACATTCACGGCCGTCCGGCGCATCAGGAGATGGTGCTCCGTACGGGGCAGGAAGGCATACTTGCACACCCGCAGGGCCTCGAAGCACCCGATGAAGAGTTTCAGCGGCAGCGGCTCCCCGTAGAAGAGCAGCGAGCCCCGTACCCGTGCCGGCTTGATCGCCGCCTCCATCGCCGATACCGACCCGCCGGCCAGGTGGGTGATGGAGACATCCGCGTCCGCCCAGACCGACCAGCCACGGCGGTTGAGCAGATCCCCCAGGGCGATGTCCTCCGGGGTGAAGAAGAAACGCTCGTCGAACCAGCCGGCCTCCCGGAAGACATCGGTCCGGATCAGGAAGCAGGCCCCGTTGAGGGTATAGGTCCGGAACAGCCCCTCCTGCATCGTCCAGCGGGAGGGCCGGGTCTCGTCGACCCCGTGCAGGTAGTGCAGGGCATAGCGCCAGGCGCTCCAGGGGCCGCGCCCGCAGGTCTGGACGCCGCCGTCCGCGAAGCGGATGCAGGGGGAGACCGCCGCGGCGTCTTCGGGAAGCCGGGCGAAGTCCTCCGCCAGGCGGTCCACGACGGGCATATCCATCCGGGTGTCATCATTGACAATGAAGCAATACCGGCCCCGGACCCGGCGCAGGGCCAGGTTGTTGTTCTCCGAGAAGCCGCGGGTGCCGTCGCTCACGATCCACTGCACCCAGGGGAAGTCCGCCTGCGCTTTCGCCAGGTTCTCCGGCGAGAAACGGTAGGCTACCACCCAGGTCTCGCAGTCCACGCGCGTCTGGGTCCGGATCCCTTCCAGGCAGGGATACAGGTTGTCCGGACGGTTCATACAGACGATGACGATGCTGACCAGAGGCAATTTCATACCCAAAGATACGCAAAGTCCGGGAAAAACCTTATCTTTATGCCGTGAAACCGTTATTGATCCTGTCCCTGGTTGTACCGTTGCTCTCCTGCTCCCCGTTCGGAGTCAAGGGCTCCGGCCGCAATGACAAGCCGCGGGGCGCCGTCCGCTCCTATGAGTATCGGCACAGCGGCACGATGAAATACCCGCTCGAGTTTATCTGCGTGGAGCGCAGCGGATCCGGGACGCTACAGCTGCTGTATTCCGGCGGCGGGGCGGAGATCACGGTGTACAGCCTGTCCGAAGAAGCGTTGGAGCGCATCGGTGACCTGGCGGCGGAATACAAGCTGCACAAACTCAAAGAATCCTACCGGCCCCGGATGCAGATCCTGGACGGATATATGTGGCACTGCCATATCCGCTATGAGAAAGGCGGCATCTCTTCCGGCGGCTCCAACGCCCGGCCGCCCCGGGCCCTGAAGGAAGGAATCGACGCCATCAATGCGTATCTGCGGGAGCAGATCCGGGAGGAGAGTATCATCGGCCACGCCGAGCACGACAGCCGGAATATGCGTAGATAAACGGAATTTTTTTCGTATATTCGCAGAGTGAAATTATCTGCCTACAAAGAGAGATCTGAGGAGCGATTGCCGGAGGAGAAACTGATCCGGTATGCCGGAGCCCGGTGCGGGCAGGGTGTCACTACCCAGCTCAAATATGGGGAAGCCGTCCGGGCTTGCGAGTCGTTTTTTTCCTGTCCATGACGGTCCGGGACGCGGCGGAGCAATGCCACGTCTCCTATCACGGACTGCAGACGTACCTGCTGTACTACCACCGGGAGATGGCGGAAAAGCGGATGGTGGCCCGGGTGGCCCTGCTGGACCAACCCCGGGTGATCGGGGTCAAGGACGCGCGGAACCAGTTGATCGGGCCGAAGCCCGAAATCGCGGCGCGTTATGCCCGCGCCGTGGAGATGTACAAACACACGGATCTTTCACTGACGGAGATTGTACGACGCTGCGACGTCGAAGAGCGCGGTTTCCGCTCCTTTGTACGACGCTGGCACTGCGATGCGATGCAGGAGCGCAAAGACAAGCGCCATGCCGCCCATCTGCAGAAGATCAGCCGCCCCAAAGGTCCGACCAAGGCGGAAAAAGCCGAAGCGAACTATGTCCCTGCGGTGCCGCTCCTGCTGGCAGGAAAGTCATTCAAGGAAGTATCCCAGATCCTGGGCGTGAGCCCCGAGAACCTTTGCACCTGGATCAAGACGCACCGCCCGGATGTGATGGAACAGGCCCGGCTCGGGAGGATCATCACCCCGGAGGGGCTGCGGATTTCCCGCGCCCGCTATTTCCGCTATCAGCCCGTCGCAGCTTATATGGATATCCATCCGGCGGAGCCCACGGCGGAGGTGGCCAAGCGCTTCGGCGTGCCTGTCTCTTCCCTGTCCAAAGCTGTCAGCAGGATCTTCCCTGACACCTGGGAATTGCACTTGAAAACACTTGGGGGGGGGTCTGATAAATGAACCGTAGGGAGGAAAATACCGGTGGATTCTGCTGGTTTGCCGCCCGGACCCATTCCGGCCAGGAGGTCGCCATCCGGGACCGCCTGGAGAAGATGGGTGTGGAGTATTTCATCCCTACGGAGACCCGCAAGAACTATCGGGGCAAGACCAAGGAGCACCCGCTGATCCCGGCGCTGATCTTCGTGCACGCCACCAAGCAGCGGGCGTGTGAACTCAAGACGCTGGACCAGCTCCCCGTCAACTTTCTGTTTGATTACACGGCCCACACGATGCTGACGGTACCGGACAAGCAGATGGAAGATTTCCGCCGCGTGTTGGACGTGTCCATCCGGGAGGGCGGGCTTGTCGAGATTTCGGTCGCCGCCGGCGACCGGGTTCGGGTGGCGCGGGGACCCCTGCGCGGCGTCGAAGGGCGGGTGATGGACCTGAAAGGCGAATACTATGTGGTCGTCTCCCTGCTCGGGTCGGTATTCGCCAAGGCGCAGGTCCCGCGCGCCTGGCTGGAGATGGCGGGCTGAAACAAAAGCAGGGCGGCCGACCGGCCGCCCTGCAGGAATTACGGTTTTCCCGTCAGGTGAGTTTAGGATGATTTGTCCAAATGATATACCTGATTGTCCAGGCCGAACCGGGGCATCCGCAGGATCAGTCCGACCGAGTTGAAATTGCCTCCGCGGGCGCTGGTCACATCCTCCAGGTAGATATTCAGTGCGTGCCCGGGCGCGCCGAAGGAATAGTTGAACCAATAGCCCCACTCCTCGGATTTATAGTTCCAGAAATAGCGTCCCTGGGCGTCCGGGGACTGGCTGCTGCTCAGATTGGCCGTCCCGGAGGCGGCATCCACGCTGAACGTTCCGCTCCCGGTGTCCGGCGAGCTGTCGCTGAACGGTTTCAGCGTCATCGACGTGAAGATCACATCCACCGGATAGAAAGGGAGGGGATAGTCGTCCCGGAGCGCGAAGCTGAGCTTGTACACGTCGTGCCCGTTGTGCTGTGCGCCGTCCACTTTGGTCAGGGAAGGATCTGTGGCAAAGTGGAACTGGTTGATGGTGTAGATCTCCACGAAGCGGGACAGGTCGTGTTTCGTGTCCTGGAGCAGCAGTTTGCCCCTGCGCATCGTGTCGTCGATGGGATTGAGCGTAAAGAGGACGGCCCCAGTGCCGTCGGCGGGATTGTACGTGAGGATGGGAGGCGTGCCGTCCGTAAGGCCTTCGTTGCTGACCCAGGACACTTTGAAATCCGACTCGGTCCTGCCTGCCTCCGCCGCGCCGTTCTCTTCGTAGGAGAACTGGACGGATTTGTTCCGGCCGGTCCGGTACAGGATGTAGGCGCCCTGCGGATCATCGATGTTGAGCGTGTAATTGCCTTTCCGGACGGAGGTGTCGTCCGGGGCCAGGGTCACGAACGGGTTGTTGGAAAAACTGCTCCCTTCCAGGGCGGCATGGAAACTGGTATATCCCAGGCCCTTGGGAAGTTGCGTGATGTCAAGTTGGTAGGTGTGGCTCCGGGTAAAGGTATAGGGGATGTAATGGTCGTCGATCAGCAGGATGTTGTGGTAGCGGACCTCGCTATCCGTATAGGTGACTTTGAGGATGATCTTCACCAGGGTGGAGAGGTCGTCCAGGTTGCCGACATCCTCGAACAGATAGATGGGATTGCTCTCCCAATTTGTCAGATCCCCTTCGGCAGCCGTGTAGGTAGCTGTACCTGATTCTTCATACGGCGTGGCGGCGGAGTTCCCATAGTAGCTGCCGCCATCTTCCTTGTAGTAGTTCTCAAAGGGATAGGGGGCGACATAGCCCTTGTCCAGACCGTTGGTGGCGACCCATTCGACAGACTGGATGTTGCTGTCGGAAAGCGCGCCCTTGACCACCTTGGCCCGGTCGCGCAGGAGATAGACCGTGTTGGTGGGAGAGGCGTTCAGCCAGGTCCTGAATTCATTCGTATTCGCTCCGCGGTAATAGCCCCAGAAAGCCACGCGGTCCGTCGGCCCGGAGACCAGAATCTGGCGGCAGATGGCCTCTTCCTGCATGCCGAGGATGCTTTCCGCGACGGCGCTCAGATCTTTGTTGCCGATAAAGTGGATGGAACGGGTGTCGCGGGGGATGCTCGCCGTGAGGCTGGTGCCGCTGACGCTCCCCGCCACGCAGCCCACGCAGATGCCCTCCTGGCTGAAGCAGAGGAGCCAGATGGACGTGACGGCGCTCTCGTCCGTCCCCACGACGATGCTGCGCGTGGACGGCGTCTCCGAAGTCGCGATGGACAGCCGGACCGGGAGGGCGTCTCCCTCCGGCTCCGGAAGGGCTTCGCGGGTGCAGGCGAAAGCGAGCCACAACGCCGACAGGACCAGTATAAAATTGACGACAGATTTCATAGCTATTTGATGTGGTTCAATTTCGCCACCTCTTCGGGCCGGAGGTCGCGGACACAACGGATATACTCATTCTGCTGATCAGGCGAGAAGCTCCCCGCTCTTGTCACGAAGCCTCCGTCCAGCGTGGAGTATTTCTGTCCTGTAAGAATATTATCCTTGATCACCAGTGCTCCGGCCCGGCTTTGATAGTCTTCGACAAGGGCTATTTCCGCCTGGGTCGGGAGCCGCCAGCCGGCATAGACGATTCCGTCCAGGCCGACCTCGGCATAGAGGACGCAATGGACGGCCGGCGTTTGTCTTGATTTTTTTTCATCGGTGGCAGGTCCCGTTGTGCCCAGATCGGAAGCCAGCATGAAGGCGGGGGACACCGTATTGTCCTGGGATTGGCTGTCCGGGCCCAGAATCGGCCGTCCCAGGGTGTAGGAATTGTTGGCTTCGGACAACTGGATCACATACATACGATTATTTGTCCAGCTCTGCTCATCATTTTTCTCAAGGTAATACCTGCTGCTTCTGACATCTTGCCTATAATTATAAATCTTTCCATCCGTTTCATCATAATAATAAGGCTCGTAGTATAATTTGTCGGCTAGATTATCGAAGGTCGTTGCTCCGTCATGAAACCATTTTGTTGAAGCGCCTGTATAGCCGGAAAAGTGGTCATATCCCCACCGGGCCATCTTATGCCCCGTGGCAATGCTGTAGCGCTTTTTGGCATAGCCGCACTGGTAGGTAATCTTGTAGAAGGATCCTCCGGACTGGTAGTAATAGCTGTAGGCATAGCTGCCCGAGCAGCCCTGGATGGCATGGTCCGGGCTGTCGGCCGCCGCCCGTTCGTCCGCGGAGAGCAGGGCGGCTTCAAACTCGTCCTGCGTCACGCCCGTGTCTTCCTTCCAGCTGTAAGTCCCATAAGCCGGCTGGATGCGCCGGTCCTGCGTGACCGTGGGTTCATCATATTTATACTGGTCATCGGCGCCGACGTAAGTTGCCTGGTCGGGACAGAGGCTGAACATCGCCTCATAACCGTCCGGGTGTTCGCTATCCGTCATACTGAATTCGCGCCGTGGGGAGGCTCTTCTCTCATTCGCAAACAATTTGTACCCATACCACCCGGGGATGTTCTGGATGTTGTCCGCCGGGAAATGGCGGAGGTAGATGTCCTCGTGGTGACTGCCGCAGCTCACGCGGAAGCGGATGAATTTGGAGGCGCGGTTGGCCAGCGCCTCGGACGTGACGGTGATGGTCTGCTTGTCGGTATCGACCGTCAGGCCGGAGATGTCAGAAGCCTTCGGGTCCCCGTTTTTGTCGATATAAAAGGCCTGATAGGTGTAGGAACCGTAGGTTTGTGTATCGGTGAACGCGGGCTCCGTGGCGTTTGCCGCAGCAAGATCCCCGGACGGAATCCCGCCGATGGAGATGACGGCGCCCGGCGGCGCGTGGTATTGCAGCGTCGCGGTCCTGCTGCCGTCTCCCCAGAGGGCCTGCTGCGTGGGGCTGATCTGGAAATAGTCGATGGCGTCCTGATTGACGCCCATCGCAGCCTCCGGCGTCCATTCCAGGATTTGATAGCTGAGGTTGACGGGGACCGGGGCATCGGCTTCTTTCCAGCTGCCGTTGGAATTGATCGTGGCGTTTACCCGGTACAGGTGGTTGCGCTCCAGGGCGTGGACGCCGGGCCCGCATACGGGGATCCGGTAATAGTGGAAGGTCGTGACCGGGGGCGCCTGCGATTCATTGACGAACGGGATGCTCACCAACACGCAGGGTGCATCCAGGGCCGCGTCCGCCTGCT
Source organism: Bacteroidales bacterium (assembly GCA_017458145.1). Lineage (GTDB taxonomy): Bacteria > Bacteroidota > Bacteroidia > Bacteroidales > UBA932 > Cryptobacteroides. The sequence continues at coordinate 20,728 of JAFTGA010000027.1, forward strand.
GCCAGGTGCGGGCGTAGGAGTAGGTGGTAATCTGATAGGAATACGTCTTGGAGCCGTGATCCACCGTATTGCCGTTGGCGTATTTCAATGCTTCGCCCGAGCGGATGTCCGGGCGCACCGCTTCGCCGAAGGAGAAAGCGGCGCTGCTGAACGCAAAGCGCTCGTACTTGAACATCGCATGTCCGGGTTTCTCGTTGGCTGCCAGAAGATTGTCGCGGAAAGTGCCGTCAAAGGAGATGTTGACCTCGATCTTGGCGGCGGCCCGGTTCAGCGCCGTCGCTCCTCCCATCGAGATGGTCTGCTTGCTCTGCGATGCGACCGGGGACCAGTCCTTGAAAGCGCCGTCCATCATCAGGGACTTGTCCTGGACATAGAAATCCTTGTCTCCGGCATCCGCCTTCGGGTAATCCTTGGCGGTATCTTCCTTGACCTTATAGATGTCGTCGTCCGTCTTGGTGAGATACAGCAGCGCGGCATACGAACCCACATGGCGATGGGCCGCGTCCGGGCCGTTCACCAGCACATAGACGTCGTATCGGTCCGTGGGCTTGAACCCGTCATCCATCCAGTTGCCGCTCAGGAGTTCTCCGTCCTGCGAGGTGAACGTGCAATTGTCCAGGTGGTATTCCCGCCAGAAAGCAGGGTCCGTCACGCCCTTGATGAACACGTCCAGGCGGCTGCCCAGGTTGTTCTCGTCCCGGTCGGCCTCGGCAAGCGGCGGATCCGCCTTGGTGGCCAGGCCGCTCACCGCCGGACGCAGCCAGAGGCCGGTCTCCCCGGCCGGGACCTGCTCCTTCACGCAGGCGGCCAGGACTGCCGCGCAGGCAAGGAGAAGCGTTGTCTTATGGAGAAACTTCATCATCTTGATTGATCATACATATGTGCTGCCGCATCTCCCGTGTCATACACCCCGGGAGCCACAATCATGTACTGGCAGGAGAGATTGTCTCCGCTTCCGGGCAGCACGCCCGCGTTGAACGGGATGTACAGGTTGCTTCCGGAGTCATGGAGATAGATGTTGGCCTTGCGGTCGGATGTCGATTCGGGGAGCAGGGAAGAGGCCGGCACCACATAGAACTCCGTCGTCACTTCCGTCCCCGCCGGCGAACCGGCCGGAATGGTGATGGACGCCTCTGCGTTGGCGGCCGGTCCGTTGACCGAGTCGTAGCGCAGGAAACGGAAATTCGGGTTGTCGGAGATCAGCTGCAGTTCCGAACCCGATCGGGTGACCAGCAGCAGCCGGGGAGAGAAGGGCTCTCCGTCCGTGTCCCGTCCGGCTTTGACGGCCACATAAGCGTCTGTCCAGGTGTCCGGATCATCGTCTTCGTCGTAGCGGCGGTAACTCGGGGATTCTACGTAAAGCTTCGTCTCCAGGCCGCTTGAATAGCCGAACGCCGGTGTGGAACCGTCCCAGTCGGCGGCGGTGAGCAGTTTGGCGTAGAGGTTCAGCCCGAGTCCGCCCGTCGGTTTGCTGAACACCAGGGTATAGGTGTACTGGTGGCCGCTCTGCCAGGTGCAGTCGGGCACGTTCACCGTGCTGTGGAACTGCATGTTGTCGTAGGTATAGATGACGGTGAAGTTGGCGGAGGGCTGCTCCGGAATCAGCAGGGGATGGCCGGCTTGATACGTTTTTTCCCGCTCGATGTCGTCTCTTTTCCAGCTGTCTTGCGTGTCGGAGAACACGGGGGAGGTCTCGGCGGCGGTGTTGGACGTGGACCGGGAAGTGGGTGCCGGCGTCATCGGCACGGCACAGGCCCCGGCTTCCGCCGTCAGCGAAGACCAGCCTGCCTCCAGGGTGTTGGCGCGGTTGTCCACCGTGAAGGTGCCCTTGGTCTTGAGGAGGATATTGCTCTCGGTGACAGTCTCCGGCTTGAGGTGCTGCGCCAGTCCGGCCTCGTTCACGAACAGGATGCCGTCCAGCTTGAACTTATAGTCGCTGCCGTTGTTCTCGATGAACGCCATGTCATCCCCGGTGAATTTCACATTGAAGACCAGCTGCGCCTGCGCGTGGCGCAGGGTCAGGAGGGCCGTCCCGGAGGAGGAGCCGATGTCGTTGGCCGCGGCATACATCAGGTCCATCTGGCTGGTATAGGTCTCCACATCCTTGAACGTGACGCGGGAGACGGCGTCGTCCTCGTCGAAGACCGGTTTCCAGACCGTACCGTTCTCGAAGGCGGACAAGTCCTTGGTGGCGTCGTCGGAGTCCACGCCGTAGCACAGCACGTCGAGTTTCCTTCCGCCCAGCGGCAGGATGATTTCCCGGTCCTTGACCTTCCAGAAATTGCCGTCCTTCTTCTCCATCGGGGCGCCGGCGGGCTTGCCCGCTTCCAGGAACAGGCTGGGGACCTCCACCGCGCCTGCGGCGTCCTTCTGCGTCGCGGCGAGGAACAATTTGGCATGGTTCGTCAGCGCATCGCCGCTGAATTCCCCGCCCTTGGTATAGGCCCCGGGTGCCACCTGGAGGCTGAGCTCTGCGGGTGCCTGGGGCTGCGCCGCCGGGATGCGGCTGCAGGCCGGTGCCAGCGCCAGCAGTCCGAGCAGGAGTATTTTATAGGTCTTGGACATCGCTAATACAAGTGTCCGTGGTTGGTGTTGTTGCGGTCGGAGGCCTTGTCCCAGACCGGACGGACGGGGAAAGCGTGGGAGGTGAGGAAACCGGCAGAACTATTCCCCATGCCATAGGCGCTGTGAATTCCAGCCCTTTGGAAACGCAAAACCCGTCCGTAAATCCATTGCTTGTTGTCGCCGATAAACAAATAGGGCGCAGCCGTCCAGTAGGTACCTTCCGCACTGGTCTGCTGAGGGGCATCTTGGGGGGTTCCCGATAAGTTGGGAACTGCGCTCGCATTATCTCCGTTCCCGTTCCGGCGCCCGACGGCGCGCATGAACACGCGGCCGTGCGTGTGGCCTTCTCCGTCCGCCGTGGTATAGAACGTGTATCCCAGGTTGCTGTCGAAAGATGACCACTTGCCCGCATCTGTCCCGCCAACGGCATTGATATTTCTTACGCCGCCCGGATAGAAGCCTCCGGTTTTATTGCTTGTCCATAAATTGAAAATGGAGAAGGCATATTCGTTGGGGATGCAGAAGCCGGGCGGACAGGGGTCGTACACGGTCTTGCGCACCACCACGTCCTTGCGGGCGAAATTACCGTCATCGTTTTTATCCAGATCGTTCGTATCAGGTGAGTATCTCCTGACAGGCTGGGTGACATTGCTGTTCCAAAGGTTGAAATACACATCCTCTCCCGCCCAGGACCGGAAGGGCTGCGTTTTCGGGACGCCGTTGGGGCCCATCAGCATCTTTTCCGGATTCTGGATGGCATAGGCGACGCCGTTCGTTCCGCTCGGGATGCTTCCTTTCTGGGGATTGGGGTATAAATTGCTGTTGGGGGTGGAGCCGTACTTGTCGTTCCCGTCCTTGTCGAAGATCCTGGCGTTCCGCACGGTGACCGGGCTGGAACTGGCCAGACGGCTCGGGAACATGGGGTCCTTCCGTCCCCACTGGTAGAAGGGAACGTCGCTGCCCGCCTCCGAGCCCAGCTGCGAGATGATCAGATAGGTGGTGCGCCCCTCCGGGATCACATTCCCCGCATCGTCCACCTGCTGGAAGCGGACGTGGCACACGCGCTCGTCGGCGCTGCTGTTGCCGGAACGGGTGAAGCCCAGATTGGTGTGCATCACGTGGTTGTGGTCCACGTCGGTCACGAAGAGCGGGTTGGGCTCCAGGCAGACGGTGGCCAGCGCGGTGTCGGGGTTGTGGATGCACCAGATGTGCCAGCTCCAGACGATGGTGTCCCCCGCATAGGCGGCAATCACCGCATTCCCCTCCGCGCTGTTCACCACGTTGAAATAGATATAATTGTTTTCGTACGACACATTCTGCACCAGACCGGCATTGTCCTGCCACACCAGTTCCGCTTTCGTGATGCCGACGCCGTTGTCCGTCGTGATCCATGGGCCGGCAATGGCATTTCCGTCGTGCCGGAGATAGGTGGAGAGGATGTTGGAGGCATATTCCGGGAGGGTGGCCGTCTTGCCGGTATAGGCCGCGCTGTTTTTGACGCCGTTCATGATGGCGTTGCCATAGATGACCGGGAATTTGTAGAATCCGCGGCCGCTCACCACATAACAGTTGGCCGTCTCCTGGGTGCCCTGGGTCTTCCCGTACACATCCCGGTACGAGAGGTCCGGGGCTTTTTCCATGGTTGTAGCGCCTTGCCCGTCTCCGGGGTTCTCGGCGGGGGCGGCCAGTTCCCAGGAAGTGGCCGCGTTCACTTTCACGCCCACGGTGAAGGATTTCGGGGCGCTTTCCAGATTCCCGTCAACGCGATCGTATTGGAGGGTTCCCTCCGATCCGGTAGCAGTATCATAGAAACTGTTGAGCCAGGACGGCGGGGTAGCCTTGTATTTGTCGGGCAGGTCTCCCTCTTCGCTGAAGGTGGCGGTCCATTTGACCGCCTCCTGCGTGGTCTTGTCGTAGTAGCTGACCACGGTGAAATAGGCGGACTCTTCCGTGGCCGTGGTCGGGAAATCGCCGAAATCTTTCGGCACCACCTTGAGGATGTACTCCGGGCGGCGGACCGGAATGGCGTCGAAGTAGGTCTTGCAGTGCTCCTTGAGATGAATCCAGGAAGAGTTGTGCTGGAGCTTGAGGGTGCGGGTCTTGGTGTCGCCGCCCTTTTCGAACGTAAGTACCAGCGACAGATGCGTCTGCGTCGTGGGCAGACAGATGAAGGTGAAGGCGGCGGGCTTGGTCTCGCTGAGCGCAACGCCTCCGCCGATGAATGAGTCCAGCGGGATGTCGATATAGTTCTCACCTGCGGCAATCTGCGCATCTGTCAGCTCATCGGCCGAGAGCAGGGCGATGGCGTTGTCTTCCCCGTCGACGTCGTGCATGCCGTCGTTGATGCCGCGGCCGTTGAACGTCTTCTCTACTCCGGGAGTGACAATGGACGACGGATCAGACGGATCGGCATAGGTAGGCGCAATACTCATGTGCGTGGAGTATTTGCCGAAAGCGACGGTATAATTTCCAAAGAGTATCGGGGCTTTCACCTCTCCTTGATTCTCGGCGGAGGATATCAGCCGGAGCCTGGTCAGCAGGTAGCCCGAACCCTCCTTGGTGACCTCGTCATCCGCATCTCCGAGCAGGGTGAAGCGGACAGCCGACGCGATGGGCTTGAAATACAGGGGGACCTCCTTGGCGGCGCCGAGGCGCTGGCTGTAGGCCACCATGGCCAGATTCCGCATGTCCGGCACATATTCCGTCACGTCTCCATTTTCCACGCGGACGGGCTTCTGGCTCTGCGGGATGCTGGCGGAGACCGTCGCGATGTCATCGCCGGTGTCTCCGGAGATCCCCGTCCCGACAAAGGGGGTGAGGCTCTCGGGATATACCGCAAAGAAATGATGGGACACGTCGGCTCCCGCCCAGGTGAAGCCGTCTCCCGGAGCGCCGCTGGCCGGGGTGGCGGCGGCCGTGCTGTTCTTGCCCGAAGCCGTCGCGCTGCCGCTCACGGCATAGATGACGGCCTCGCCGTTCGGGGAGAGCGCCTGCTTGCAGTGGATCTTGACTGCGTCCCCGTCCACCCAGTCGATGCGTTCGTAGCGCTGGGTGGAGTCCGAATAGGTGAGCGAGATGCGGTCTCCGCTGTAGACGGTCTTGGTCTGCTGGTCCGCGTCCGGCTCCCCGTTGTCGTACTCCGTTGACACGCGGAAGTGGACAAGGCCGTCGTCGCCGGCGCCGAACGGCTCTTCCCGCACGCAGGCGGAAAGCAGCAGGGCGGCCGCGGCCAGGATTCCTATATAGGTATGCTTCATGTACTTAATCCCAGTTGTGGTCGATGTTGTCCGGATTGTATTCGCCGCCGATCTCCTGGCCGGCGGCGTGGAAGGTCAGCATCCCGCCCACTCGGTTGATCTCCAGGTTGTAGATGTATTTCATCCCTTTGCGCCAGGTCCCTTCGGGCAGCGTCACGTAGGTGTTGTAGCGGGCGCCTTCGTAGCGATAGGACACCCAGAAGCCCTGGACGGGCTGCTCCGGGACCAGCAGGGGGTTGCCGACCTGGTAGAGCACGTCCTGACTGAGGTTCTGCGCCCAGTTGCCGCTGTGGAGGAGGTTGCCTTCGGGGATGGCGTCCAAGTTGGATTTGGAGCGTTTCTCCTCTGCAGGGGCGGTCATGTCGATCTTGTATTTGCCATCCTGGGCCTGCGTGCCGGACCACGAGGCCGACAGGTCGGTCCTGCTGTTGTCCACCGTGAAGGTGCCCTTGGTCCTGAGGAGGATGTTGGCGGTCGTCACGGTCTGCCCTTGCAGGTGCTGGAGCAGGCCGTCGTTGTTCACGAACAGGATGTCGTCCAGCCTGAACTTCGGGGCGGAGCCGTCCCAGTAGATTTGATGGTTGGTGCCGTCCCAGTAGGTCTTCGGCGCGGAGGCGTCCCCGTTGGTCGTGATGAAGGCCGTGCCCGTGAACCTCACGTTGAAAATCAGCATCGCTTGGGCGTGGTACAGCGTGAGCGTCCCCTGCGGATTGGCGGCGCTGATTCCGTTGGCCGAGCCGTACATCAGGTCCACCGGCGTGGTGTAGGTGTCCACGTCCGTGAAGACCATTCCGGAAGCCGCATCGGCGGCGTTGAGCGTGGGCGTCCAGCAGGCCGGGACGTTGGGGCCGACGTCAATGTCCGCTCCGTATGCCAGCGCATTGAAGGTATAGCCGCCCAGGGGCAGGATCACGTTCTTCCCGTCCGGGAATTTCCAGATGCGCCCGCTGTCGTGCGTGAGCCTGGCCGTCGCCGGGTCGTTGCCGCTCAGGAATGTGCTCGGGGTGGAGATGCCGCCCTGCGGATCCCGCAGCGTGCCGGCCACGTACAGTGCCGCCTTGGGTGAGAGTTCGTCCCCGGAGAACTCGGCGCCCTTGGTGAAAAGGTCCGTCGTGACGGAAAACTTCACGCTGTTCGCCGTGGAGGATGTCTCCGGCAGCCGGGTGCAGGCGAAGACGGCAAGCGCCGCCGGCAGGACCAGCAGCCAGTCCAGCTTTGCATTGGAAATCAAATTTTTGACACGCATACTGCCTTGCCCGGGCAGAGGCCTCAGGCAAAGAAAACAGGAAAAACGAAACGGGAGTAACCCATTTTAGCTTGCAAAGATACCAATTTCTGGCGTGAAAACAAACCCCTGCGGAGGCTATTTGCTTTCATGGTAGGATTTCTCCGTGTTCACGCCCCACACGTTGTCTTTGGCGGCGATGCCGTCCCGGATGTTGCGCACGGCTTCCATCGCGGTGAGCATCGAGTGGTCCATGTTGTTGTAGCGGTGCTGGCCGTTGCGGCCGAGGCAGAAGAGGTTCCGGAATCCGTCCAGGTACGCCCGCACCGTGCCGATTTCGGCGTAGGTCCCGAAGTAGGCCGGATAGGCCTTGCGCATCCGAACGCGGTGCGTGTCCAGCACGTCTTTCCGGTCCACGATGTCGATCCTGGCCAGTTCATCGACGGCCATCCGGCAGAAGTCCTCTTCCGGCAGGCTCCACAGTTCGTCGCCCTCGTTGCAGAAATACTCCATCCCCACGAACACGGTGTGCTCCGGGTCGGCCACCATATACGGGGACCAGTTGTTGAAGATCTGGAGCCGCCCCACCTTCACGTCCCGCTCCTGGATGTAGATCCAGGTGTCCTGCACGGGGATCTTCAACCCGGTGGCCAGCACACCCACCGTGATGAAGTCCCGGTAGGGGAGGCCGTCCGCGATCCGGCGCACGTCCGCGGGCACTTCCACCCCTTCGATCCCGGCCACCAGGTCCTTGACGGGCATGCTGGACAGGAGGTAATCGCAGGGCAGCGTTTCGCCGCCGGACAGCCGTACGCCGCTGATGCGCCCTTCCTCTGCGAGCAGCCCCTCGACGCGGGAGTCCAGGCGGATTTCGCCGCCGCGGGCGCGGACCTCGTCCGCCACCGTCTCCCAGAGCTGGCCCGGGCCGTATTTGGGATAGATGAACTGCTCGATCAGCGAGGTCTCCACCTTCTTCTGGGCGATGTCCTTGCCGCGGAACGGCCGGGTGACCACATCCTTGAGGATGCCCAGTACGGAGAGGCCCTTCACCCGTTGCGCGCCCCAGTCCGCCCCGATCCTGCCCGGATGCACGCCCCACACCTTCTCGGTGTAGTCCTCGAAGAACATCTCGTAGAGCGGCCGGCCGAAACGGTTGATGTAGAAGTTCTCCAGCGAAGTCTCCGGCAGTTTGTGGCACACGGCGGCCAGGTATCCCCACCCCGCCCGCACCGTGTCGCGCAGGCCCATCCCCGCGAGCGTCTTGCGGCTCAGCGAGACGGGATAGTCGAAAAACTTCCTCCGGAAATAAATCCGCGAAGAGCGGTGGCGCGTCAGCATCACCCGGTCCTCGCTTGCGGGATCCGGCCCGCCGGGCGCCTGCAGCGGCATCATCTGCCGCCACCATTGCATCACGCTGTCATCTTTGGAGAAGAAGCGGTGGCCGCCGATGTCCATCCGGTTCCCCTTGTAGCGGACCGTCTGGGAAATGCCGCCAATCGCCTCGCTCCCTTCGAGGACGACGGGGTGGATGTCAGTCTGTTTGAGCAATTCATACGCTGCCGTCAGCCCTGCGGGCCCGGCGCCGATAATGATAGCAGTTTTTTTCAAGGCAGAATCAGGATTTGAAGACCAGGAAACGGCGGGCCAGGAAATTCCAGAAGAACACGATGCCCGTGGAGACAATCTTGCTGAGCATATAGTGAAGCTGCAACCTGTCCGTACAGATCCACATGATCAGTTCGTTGAGCCCCAGTCCGATGACGCCGATCACGGCAAATGCCGTGAAGGCCGCCCACCGGCTCTGCAGGCGGCTCTCGCCGAACACCCAGCGGGTGCTCAGGAGATAATTGCAGATCAGCCCCAGCACGAAGGCCAGTGCAGCGGAAAGCAGATACGGGAGACCGGCCGCTTCCGTGAGCAGCCACAAACTTCCGTAGTCTGCTGCGAAAGCAATGCCGCCCACGATCGCGTAGCCGAAAAACTGCGCGATAAGTTGTTGGTTTCTGATCAGTGGATCGGGATTCATGTCTTCTCAGACCTGTCCCTTGTCATTACGCATACTGCCGTGCCAGCACAGACCGCGCGGCACTGAGGATGTGCAAAGATAAGAATAATTTTACTTTCTCAAGCTTTTTCAATCACGCAGCTGTGCTGCTTGGTCTTGCGGTCGTAGGCGATGTCCACCAGCAGCAAGTTGCCGCTGTACCCGGACAGTTTGGCAGGATACTCCTTTCGTTTGATTTGGTCTATGGCGCTGTCTGCACTGCTGTCAAATTTGAGCTCCTGAATCACGGCCGGAGAATCCACGTTCTTCCGGGGATAGAGAACAATGTCGGCAAAGCCCTTTCCCGTAGGGAGTTCCCGGTGCATGATGTAGTTGCCCCGGGCAGCATAGTAGGCAATGCTCAAGACGCAGGCCAGGGAATTCTCGTTATTGTAGGAAAGGATGCTGGTATTCTCGTCGTGGGCCGCATCTACCCCGCGGGCGACCGCGTCCGCGTCTCCTTCCAGGGTGGACTGCAGGAGCTGCGCCGACTGCTGCAGCGCCACTGCCACCCAGTTGTTGGCCTTGACGGCGTTCACCATCTCTCCCATCACTTCGCGGTTGGGGATAAAGCATTCGCCGGTTTCCCAGAGGAAAGACAGATATCCTAAGTGAATGAGGATAGTAAGGACATCGTCCTTGCTGCGAACCACAGATATGTCATTTTGGAACCCCGTAGGATCCACAAAAGACCGGCCTCCGGCCAGCATTCGCAAGATGTCGTCCTTGAGGCCTTCATAGTTCATGCCGATATAAGCCGTTACGGCATCGAAAGCGCCCGTTCCGGCCCAATAACTGCGGCAACGATGCCGGGAAATGGCCTGCATCACCGAGTTGGGGTTGAACATAGAAGGCTCATCACCTATTTGATATCCGTCATACCACTTCTCCAGCTCATCGAAGTCCATTCCGTGTTCTGCTGCCAGTTCCCGGACCTCGCTCTTGGTAAAGCCAAAGAAGGACGCCATGTCGCCCGGCTCCACCATGGAATACTCAATAAAATTGTTAGGGGCGCTCTCGGTCTTGTACTTTTTGATGGGCAGGATTCCGGTCATGTATACCCCGGCGAATACGGTCATGCCCGACACATCCTTGAACATGCGGCGCAGCCAGTTCACGTAGGTATCCATCACCCGGCTGCCGGGCTTGAATTCCCGGCAAATGGCATCCCACTCGTCAATGATGAAAATGAAGTGCTCCTGCGTCCGGGACGAGATGCGGACCAGCAGGTCCATCAGGTCATCGCCTTCCCGCACTTCCACTTCCGGGTATGCCAGAGATACATCTTCCCGGAGGCGGGCATCGATGTGTGAGACAATGGAGGGGTCATCGTGATACCGGGTCACGAAGGCCGTCATGTCCAGATAGAGCACCGGATACTTGTTCAGGTGCTTCTCAAAAGACGGATCACCGGCAATGCCAAGGTCTTGAAAGAGTTCATGGGAGCTGCAGGAATGGTCATAGTACGCGCAGAGCATTTTTGCCGCCATGGACTTGCCGAACCGGCGGCTCCGCGAGACACAGCTGAAGCGGCGCTCCGTAAAGAGCGTACCGTTCACAACGGCAATGAGCCCGGATTTATCCACGTACTCACTGTTTCTGATACTCTGAAAGAGGCTGTTGCCGATATTGATGTATGTTCCCATGGCCGATCCGTAGTTGGTTCGGCTGAGCAAGTTAGTGAATTGGCGGGAGAAAAGCAAAATTAACGAGGGGCATGACAAGGTGTACCGTGCAGGTTTCCTCCTTGCCCGTCCTGGAATAGAGCACATTCAGGATACAGTGCATATAACTGGTCACGGCGTCGAAACGCTGGTATAATGAAGAGACGACTTCCGGATCCAGATGCTTTCCAGCCTGTTCTGTTTACCCAAGGCAAAGATAAACAATAGAATTCAGATCACCATAAAATGATAATCATAAAATGGTAACAGTGCCCCGGCCGGAGCGCGGCAACTGTGATTACGGGACGAAGCCCGATATGACGAAATTATAATGCCCGGATTTGTTCCTCGGCCAGGCCGGTAAATTCAACGATCTCCTCGATAGGCCTGTCTTTCGCCAGCATCCGCCGGGCGGTGGCGGCTTTCTCCTCCTCCTGACCTTCTGCTTTTCCTTCCGCTTTCCCTTCTGCTTTCCCCCTCTCATATCCCCGGGAATCGCCCTTCATCTCGGCGAAGTCGATGGAATTCTGGTAATCCCATTTCTGCTTCATCGAGGCGATGTAGGCTTCCTGTTCGTCGAAGGTCATGTTGGCAAATGCGGCTGTGTCCATAAGCTCATCAAAATAGGGGTCGTCCCACAGATCGGGCTCCTCCGCGAAAGTAGGCAAATTCTTCAACAAATACAAGAGCCTGTCCTCGAAGGTCCCGCAGGCCTCCTTGGGCTTGTCGAAGCGTGCGATCTCGAGGAAGGCGAAACGGAGCGCGCGGCTCAGCTGCTCGTGCGTCTCGTCCTCGCGCAGGGAGAATTTGTGGATGAACCGCGTCTGGTC
>JAFTGA010000028.1 GCA_017458145.1 Bacteroidales bacterium
CTTCGGCGGCGGGTCCCTCCCTCTTACGGAGCCGAGGGTGGCTACGGTTTTCCTGATCAAGCGCTGTCCGGTCATTTCTGCTGCAGCGTCCCTGAAGGAGGGGAAGATGATGGGGGTGTTGAAGGTTGAAAATAAAGAAGGTACGGTAGATTACCTATATGGATTCAGCGGGACGGCGGGAGGCCGGGCGACGCTCCCGGGATTCGCGCCTCCCATCTATGACCTGACGGCTCCGGACGGTTATTTCCGGCAGCGGGAAGCGGAGATTTCCGCAATGCCTGCAGGCATCGGACGCAAAGTCGCATCGGCGCAGCTGCAGGCCTGGATCTTCGACCAGTACCGCGTCAGCAACGCCCGCGGCGAATCGCTCACGATCCGCGAAGTCTTTGCCCGTCGCGGTCTCGTGCCTCCGGGCGGCACCGGCGACTGCGCCGCGCCCAAGCTCCTGCAATACGCCTATGCCCACCATCTTAAGCCGCTGGCCATGGGAGAGTTCTGGTATGGCGCCTCCCCCGCTTCGGAAGTCCGGGAGCAGGGCCGCTTCTACCCCTCCTGCACCGGCAAGTGCGGACCGTTGCTTAGTTTTATGCTCGAGGGCCTGGATGTCGCGCCGAACCCGCTGGACCGTGAATTCACCACGGACGGGCAGCCGCGCATCCTGTACGCAGACGACGCCCTCCTGGTGGTCAGCAAACCGGCCGGGATGCTCTCCGTTCCAGGCCGGACGCGGGCGAAATCATTGTTGGAATGGCTCCAGGCGCGGTTTGGAGAAGTCCATTCCTGCCACCGGCTCGACATGGACACCTCCGGGGTGATGGTTTTTGCCCGGACGGCCGCCTGCAAGTCGGAACTCGAGCGACAGTTCGCCGCACGCGAAGTATCCAAGATCTACCGCGCCCGGCTGGCCGCGGCTCCCGGTCCTTTCGGCCACGCCCGCCGCGGCACCATCGCCCTGCCCCTCTGCCTGGACTACGATGACCGTCCCCGCCAGATGGTGGACCGCGAACACGGAAAACTCGCCGTCACGGAATATGAAGTCCTGGAGCAACTCCCTGACGGGGAAATTGATATCCGATTCACCCCCAAGACCGGCCGCACCCATCAGCTCCGTGTCCACGCCGCCCACACCGCCGGTTTGGGCCGTCCTATCAAAGGGGACCGCCTTTATGGCTGCCCCGACGGCGGGCGCCTCTGGCTCCACGCCGAATCCCTCGCCTTCCGCCATCCCGTCAGCGGCGAGCCCTGCTTTTTCCAGGATCCTGGCGACTGACCTGTACTCTTTAAGACAATAGAAAACACGAAAAATGCAACACTTGTTTGCTCAATTTTGCATTTCGCTATGTTTTTTTTTGTACTTTTGCGCCCATTATGCGTAAAACTGGACTATTGTTATGAATAGAGTAGTTATCACAGGGTTGGGAATCTATTCCTGTCTGGGAAAAAGCCTCGACGAAGTCAGGGACGCCCTCTACAACGGCATTTCCGGAATCGTCATCGATCCGGTCCGCAAGGAAATGGGATTCCGTTCAGCCCTCACCGCACAGCTTGAGGAACCGGATCTGAAAGGGGAACTGACCCGCTCGCAGCGGGTCTATATGCCCGAGCAGGCCAAATACGCCTACTGCGCCACCAGGGATGCGCTCAAGGATGCCGGCGTGGATCCGGACTATCTTGCCACCCACGAAGTCGGCCTGCTGTACGGAAACGACAGTTCAACGGTGCCGGTCGTCAAGGCCGTCGATACCATCCGGGAGAAAAAAGACACCACCTTGTGCGGGTCGGGAGCCATTTTCCAGTCGATGAACTCCACGGTAACGATGAACCTGGACTGCATCTTCAAACTCAGGGGCATCAATCTCACGATCTCGGGAGCCTGCGCCAGCGGCTCCCACGCCATCGGACTGGGAGCCCTGCTGATCCGGGACGGCCTCCAGGAGATGGTGGTCTGCGGCGGAGCCCAGGAAGTGAATCCTTTCTGCGTCGGCTCCTTCGACGGCATTTCCGCGTTCTCGATCCGCGAGGACGATCCCGCCAGGGCCTCGCGTCCTTTCGACAGGGACCGGGACGGGCTCGTGCCGGGAGGCGGAGCCGCCACCGTGATCATCGAAAGCTATGAATCCGCCCTCAGGCGCGGAGCTCACATCTACGCCGAGGTCATCGGCCACGGTTTCTCGGGCAACGGAGACCACATCTCCTCCCCCAACGTGGACGGCCCCGTGCGTTCGCTCGAAATGGCCCTCCGCAGTGCGGGCATTTCCAAGAACGAGATCGGCTACATCAACGCCCACGCCACTTCCACCCACGTGGGAGACGCCAATGAGGCCAAGGCCATCTATCAGGTGTTCGGCGGAGCGGGCATTCCCGTCACCAGCACCAAGAGCCAGACCGGGCACGAGATGTGGATGGCGGGCGCCAGCGAGATCATCTATTCCCTCCTGATGATGAAGAACGGCTTCATCGCCGGGAACCTGAATTTCGAAAATCCCGACGAGGATTCAGAGAAGCTGTATATTCCTGCCGAAAGGATTGACAGGCACTTCGATACCTTCCTTTCCAATTCATTCGGTTTCGGAGGCACCAATTCCACCTTGATCGTCAGGAATCTCTAAGATGCCGGGAATGACCAGCGATATCGACATCCGCAAGCTCATCCCACAGAGGGAACCCATCTTGATGGTGGATTCCCTCATTGCTTACGATCCGGACGGCGCACGGACGGAGTTTACCGTCCCCGCGGGGAACCTTTTCGTCAGGGACGGCGTCCTCGCCGAACCGGGAATCATCGAGCACATCGCCCAGTCGGCCGCCGCCTGGGGAGGCTACCCCTTCTTCATCGAGGGGCGCGACCCCGTGCCCGGCTATATCGGGGAGATCAAGGATTTCTCCATCATCGCCAGGCCTGCAGTCGGCTCCGTCCTCAAGACCACCCTCAAGGTTCTCGGTTCCGCCTCGGGTACCACCCTGATGCAGTCCATCGTGACGGCCGGAGAGCAGGAGGTGGCCCTCGGAAGGATTAAAATCCATATCGGAGAGAAATGATGGAAAATCTGGTGGAAAAAGTCCGGGTACGGGTACGCTTCTCTGAAGTGGATCCGCTCCGGATGGTCTGGCACGGCAATTACGTGAAGTACCTTGAAGATGCGCGGGAGGCCTTCGGGCTCCGCTACGGCATCAGCTATATGGACATCTTCAACAGCGGCTGCTACGCCCCGGTATTCGACATGCACCTGCGCTTTTCCAAGCCAGCCAGGTTGGATGACATCCTGCTGGTGACGATACGCTATCGCCACGCGGTCGGGGCGAAACTGGTATTCGACTATGAAATCCGGAGGGAAAGCGACGGAGAGCTTATGCTGGAAGCGACTACGATCCAGCTGTTTACCAACCACGACGGCGTGTTGGAGGTAAGCGAACCGGAGTTCTACCGAAGGTGGAAGAGGAAGCTTGTTCCTGACTTCTACTCCGTCCTTTCATCGGAAAAGAATGACGGCGGCAGCGTGTACAGGATATCCATAAACGAAGGATGCAGCGTGTATGAGGGGCATTTCCCCCAGGGGCCCGTGAGTCCGGGTGTCTGCCTTGTGGAGATGGTGAAGGAATGCGCCGAGGACACGCTCGGCCGGCCGGTGTCGATCGCCGGGATCAAGCGGTGCCGGTTCTCCAAGCTTGTTTCGCCGGGGAACGTACCCCAGGCCGACGTGGTCCTTTCCCTCTCCGAACCGGCCCCGGACGGATCCGTGACCCTTTCCGGGAAGATCGTCACCGAAGACACCGAATATATGTCCATTACCTGCGAACTCATTCCCGGATGACAAAAGATATCGTGATCATTGGAGGAGGCCTCGGAGGTCTTGAATGCGGTTACATTCTGTCGAAACACGGAATGAAGGTGACCGTTCTGGAAGCCGCCTCCACGCTTGGCGGCTGTCTGCAGACATTCAAGAGGAAAGGACTGACCTTTGACACCGGCTTCCATTATGTCGGCGGTCTGGGCGAAGGGGAATGCCTCCATCCTTTTTTCAACTATTTCGGCCTGACGGGCCTGCCCTGGAAAAAGCTTGATCCGGATTGCTTCGAAAAGATCGTATTCTCCGACGCAAGCTATTGTCTTGCAAGCGGATATAAAGCTTTTGAAGACAGGCTTTGCGCATATTTCCCGGCAGAGCGGGAGGGCATACGCAAAATGGTGTCCTGCTACAAGGAGGTGTCCTCCCATATCAGCGACAACCTCTACCCCGGAAAGGAAAACCCCGCCAATGAGCTTCTCGCGCGGGGTGCCGGCGACTTCCTCAACGCAATCAGCTCCAACCGGAGGCTGCGTGACGTGCTCTGCGGCAGCGCCCTGAAAATGGAACTGTCCGGCACCCTGCCCCTCTATGTCTTCTGCGAGGTGAACGGCTCCTTCATCCAGAGCAGCTGGAGGTTGGAAGGCGGAGGGGCCCGGATCGCAGAAGCCCTGGCAGCATCCATCCGGGGAATGGGCGGCGAAGTCCGGACCGGCGCGCGCGTGACCTCGGTCATCGAAGACGCAGGCACGGCCACGGGGGTCACGCTGGCGGGCGGCGAGACCATCCCGGCACGGACCGTCATCTCCGACATACACCCGGCCAGCCTGCTCGCCCTGATTCCGGAATGCCGGCAGGTGCGCCGTTCTTTCCGGTCCAGGATTTCCTCCCTGGAGAACACTTTCGGGATGTTTACGGCGAACCTCGTCTTGAAAGAGGGCGCACTCCCCTACGAAAACCGGAACGTGTTCGTCCACGCCGACGGAGCCGACCTGATGCATCCGGATCCCAGGAAAACGGAATCGGTCATGATCAGCTACTATCCGTCCGGCAGCGACCGGGCCCGGGCGATAGACCTGCTGTCCCCGATGGCCTGGGAACTGGTGGAAGGCTTCGGCGGAAAGCCCGGACAGCGGGGAGACGGTTATCAAGAATTGAAAGAAAAGAAACTGAACGAGTGCATAGCGCTTGCCAGCAAGGCCATTCCCGCGCTCAGGGACGCCATCGACTACGCCTATACCAGCACTCCCCTTACCTATCTGTCGTACACGGGAGCCCCCTGCGGATCGGCCTACGGCATCCGTAAGGACTGGCACGCACCGATGACGACGATGCTCTCCCCGCGGACCCCGCTGGAGAATCTCTATATGACGGGACAGAACCTTTACCTCCACGGAATCCTCGGGACCACGATGACATCGGTCTTTACCTGCTCGCAGATCCTCGGATCCGAAAACCTGGCTGAAGAAATATTGAAGAAATGAAAAAATATGCATTAGTCACCGGCGGAAGCCGCGGAATCGGCAAAGCCATCTGCAGGAAACTTGCACAGATGGGTTTCACCGTAATCATCAACTACCTGTCCAACGACGAGGCAGCCGCGGGCGCCCTCGCGGAAATCACGGGCGACGGGAGCGAAGCGGAGCTGCTGAAATTCAACGTAAGCGACCCCGCAGAATCCGAAAAGGCTATCAAGGCCTGGCAGGAAGCCCATCCCGATGCCTTCATCGAAGTCCTCGTGAACAATGCGGGCATCCGCAAGGACAACCTCCTCCTCTGGATGGAGCAGGAGGACTGGTACAAGGTGCTCGGCACCAACCTCAACAGTTTCTACAACGTCACCCGCCCCTGCCTTCAGCCGATGGCGGTCCACAAGCGGGGCAGGATCATCAACATCGCCTCCCTGTCCGGACTCAAGGGCCTCCCCGGGCAGACCAACTACTCGGCGGCCAAGGGCGGACTCATCGCAGCGACGAAGGCCCTCGCCCAGGAAGTCGGCGCCCGCAAGATCACGGTCAACGCCGTCGCCCCCGGCTTTATCCGGACGGAAATGGTGGACGGCCTCGATGAGAAAGAATTGGTGAAGACCATCCCATCCAGACGTTTCGGAGAACCGGAAGAAGTAGCGGCGCTGGTAGGCTTCCTGGCCTCCGAAGAGGCCTCCTACATCAACGGAGAGGTCATCTCCATCAATGGCGGGCTCTACTCCTGAACCTGCCGGCAAAAAGTGAAACCATTATAAAAATTTGAGTTATGACAAAAGAAGAGTTGATCAAAAAAGTCAATGCAGCCATTGCGGAAGAATTTGAAGTCGAAGAATCCGTGCTCGTGCCGGATGCATCCATCAAGGATACCCTCGTTCTGGACAGCCTCAGCCTTGTGGACCTCGTAGCCCTCATCGAGTCCCTTACGGGCGTCAAGATTTCCGGCAACGAACTCGGCCAGATCCTGACCTTCTCCGCCCTGTATGACTACCTTTACAGCCGTATAGGATAAAAAACAGAAGAAAGAGAACGCGAAATAGTATTCTACATTATTCCGGTCGGCCCAACAGGGTCGGCCGGCAACTTTTTTAAAAATGTTAGAAGAAATGTTAGAAAATTTTTGAGTAATCAGGGCAGAAAACAGCCTCAATCCATCCACTTCGCACCTTCGTAACTACCTGATTATAAAAGAAATGAGTTGTGACCTCACGGCAACAACTCATACTAACCACATAATTAATAACACTAAAACTAATAACCAATAGGTTGACGGGCCAGAACGGTCTCTTGCTCAACCCGGATACAAAGGTAGAACTTTTATTTGAATTTGCAAAATATTTTTTTTTGAAATTTTTTTAATAATTTTTTCATGCACTGATTTTCAATAATTTAGATTTAAGAAAATTTTTACCTATTGTTATCCCCTCCTTTTTTCGTAACTTTGAACGATTTTACGCGTACGAAATGTCACCTGAAACCATCCAACTCATTGACAGTATCGATGTTACCCTAAATGCCGGAGGCATGAATACAATCAACATCGTACTGGCTTTCGTCATGTACGGCGTGGCACTTGGGATCAAGCCCCAGATGTTCCTGACCGTGTTTTCGCATCCCAAGTCCCTCTTTACCGGTGTTGTCTGCCAGTTGGTGCTCCTGCCGCTGCTTACTTTCCTGCTTGCCCTGGCGATGGGGCCGGCCATCAGCTGGACGATGGCGCTCGGAATGATTCTGGTCGCCTCCTGTCCCGGCGGCAACATTTCCAACTTCATCAGCTCCCTCTCGAAGGCCAACATCGAGCTCTCCGTCAGCCTTACGGCCATCAGTACCGCGCTGGCCGTCCTGATGACGCCCTTCAATTTCTGGCTTTACGGCAACCTGTACCTGCACAGTGCCCGGATCGCCGCCGAAGTGCCGCAGCTCGTCATCCCCCTCTGGGATGTCTTCAAGACCATCTTTATCCTGCTCGGCATTCCGCTGACGCTGGGCGTCCTGACCGCCCGGTACCTTCCCCGCGTGGCAGAGAAACTGAAGAAGCCGCTGCAATATGTCAGCATCGCTTTCTTCATCGCGATGGTCATCCTTTCCTTCGCCGGCAACATGGACGCGTTCCTGAAGTGCATCCGCTTCATTTTCCCGGTGGTGTTCATCCACAACCTGCTGGCGCTCTGCACCGGCTTCGGAGCGGCAAGCATCATGCGCCTGCCCAACAAGGACCGCCGGACGCTGACCATCGAGACCGGCATCCAGAACAGCGGCCTGGGCCTGGTCCTGCTGCTCGGAACGAGCCTTTTCGCCGGTTTTCCTCCCCACGGGGGCGCCCTGGTCATCACGGCCTGGTGGGGCGTCTGGCATATCGTCAGCGGCCTGGCCACCAGCGGAATCTTCAATTGGACAGACAAACGTAAATCAAAAGCTTCACGATGAGAAAAATCTGGGAATTCGACCCTGTGTATAAATTTGCGCGGCATTACGTTGACTTTACCACGCGTACCTGTTTCCGTTCCGTCACCATCGAAGGGAAAGAGAATCTCCCCACGGACGGTGTCGTGATCCTGGCACCCAACCACTGCGCGGCGATGATGGATCCGATGCTCGTGCTCGTGACAGAGAAAGGCCCGGTCGCATTCGGCGCCCGTTCCGACATCTTCGCCCAGCCGGCCGTCGCCAAGATTCTTCGCTGGCTGCGCATCGTCCCCATTGCACGCGAGCGGAACGGGCTGCATGAGGTGGCCAAGAACTTCGAAGTCTTCGACGAAATCGTGGAATGCCTGGACCATCAGGTCCCCTTTTGCCTCTACAGCGAGGGCACGCACCGCGCCGAGCGCGGGATGCTGCCCGTCAAGAAGGGCATTTTCCGGATTGCCCGGATGGCCCTGGACAAACTCGGCAAAAAGGTTTATGTCGCTCCGATGGGCATCGACTATGAATATTTCTTCCGCGGCCAGGGACGCGTGGCCCTTCGTTTCGGGCAACCCATCGACATCGGCGCCTATTTTCAGGAGCACAGCGACGAGGTGGAAGCCGCCATCTACCGCGGACTCTGCCGCGAACTCCAAACGCGCGACCTGGCACTGATCGGATGCCTGGACGAACGGCGCCACGACCGCAAGCTTCTCCGGGCTCTGGGAGCCATGATATCCCTGCCGCTCTTCGCGCTGTGCGCCGCAGGCTCGCTGCTGATCTGGCTTCCGCACCTGATCATCCTGTCCCAGATGGAAGACAAGGCGTGGTCGCACACCGTGCGCTTCGTCCTGCATTTCCTGTTTCCCGTCCTATGGCCGTTCCACATTCCTTTCGAGCGGCTGCTCAACTTCTACCGCAATTTAATCGAAGACTGCAAATAATGAGAAGACGCATCCTCCTCAGCATCCTGCTTTCAGCCCTGTGCCCGTTTCTCGCCCGTGCCCAGAAGCAGGACATTATCAAGACCGGGTTGAACTTCGGCCCCCTGCCCGTTGTCGCCCTCGACCCCGACAAGGGATTCCAGTATGGGGCCCTGCTCAACATCTATGACTACGGGGACGGTTCGTCCTATCCCAATTACAATTCCAAGTGGTACGTCGAGGCTTCTTTCTTCACGAAAGGCACGCAGCAATACGTCGTTTCCTACGACAACAAGGTCCTGATCCCGGGTATCCGCTGGTCCAGCGCCGTGATGGCCACCATCGAGAAGGCGATGGATTTCTACGGATTCAACGGCTACCAGAGCTGGTACGACCAGGAGCGGATCGCGCTGGGCAATGCCAACAAGAAAGGACCGCAGGATCCCGCCCAGTTCATCTACACCCCCTTCTACCGCAACAGCCGCGTGCAGATCCTCGCCAAGACCGACTTCATCGGCAAGATCACGGACGCACTCTCCTGGGAAGCCGGCTACCACGCCAGCTGGTTCAAGGAAGGCGCCGTGGACCGCACCAGCATCAACAAAGGGAAAGACGACTACAACATCTATCCGGACAGCCAGCCCACGCTTTTCGAACTCTACAGGAAGTGGGGGCTGATCAGCGACGAGGAGGCGGAGGGCGGCTTCTCCAGCAGCATCCGGCTGGGCCTGGTCTACGACACCCGCGACAAGGAAGGGGCTCCTTCCCGCGGAATCTGGGCCGAGGGGCACCTGACTGCCGCGCCGAAATGGCTGGGCACCAAAAACCCCTTCTACCGCTACTCGCTGACCTTCCGGCACTATGTGCCGCTGGTACAGAACAACGTGCTTACCCTCGCCTACCGGCTCAATTATGAAGGCACCCTGGGGCAGAACGCGCCTTATTATGTGCTCCCCTACATTACCGTGATGGGCGACCTGTACGACCGCGACGGGATGGGCGGATACCGCACGGTGCGCGGCCTGATGCGCAATCGCGTCGTAGGCCTGGATATGGCCACCTACAACCTGGAGCTGCGCTGGCGCTTCATCAGTTTCCAGGCGCTCAAGCAGAATATCTCCCTGGCGCTCAACATCTTCAGTGACGGCACGATGGTTACGCGCGGTCGGGATATGTCCCTCAAGGGGCCCCAGTTTGCCAGTCCAACGGCCCAGAGCGACTACATCGAATACATCTCCAAAGGAGCGAAGCACGACACGCCGCACATTACGGCCGGCGTTGGATTCCGCTTTATCATGAACGAGAATTTCGTCGTGGCGGTCGAATACGGCGCGCCGATCTCCCGTTTCTACGGCAAGAACCATCCACTCTACAATCAGGACGGCCCTGGGGCATTCTACATCAACACGGGCTATCTGTTCTGAGAAAGGTGCAACCTATATATAGAAAAAGCGGAGACCGTCACGGCCGCCGCTTTTCTTAGGTAATAGTACAGTTTATTGTTTAACACGGTTCAGTCTATTTCCAAAACCGTGCCACAAATGTTTTCGGCGACCTGATGAACGAGCCGGCGGAGCGCCTCCCGGCTCGCCCAGGCCGTGTGAGGAGTGAAGCGGAATCGCTCCGGATGGCGGACGCGCAGCAGCGGGCTGTCTCCCGCAAGCGGCTCTGAAGCATACACATCCAGCGCCGCACCGGCAATGAGGCCGGCATCCACCGCCTCCGCAAGGGCGGCCTCATCCACGATTCCTCCGCGACCGAGATTCAGCAGGAAAGCTGTCGGCTTCATCCTGCGCAACTGCGCGGCGCCGATCAGCCCGGACGTCCGCGCATTAAGTGGAGCGTGGATACTGACCGCATCCGCCTGGGCCAGCAACTCGTCCAGCGGCACGCTGGGATACAGTGTGCTGTGTGAAGTGCCGGAAGTAGAATAGTAGATGACGCGCATCCCGAACGCCGTCGCTACGGCAGCCACCCGCGCACCGATGGTCCCCAGTCCTATGATACCCAGGGTCTTGCCGGAGAGTTCGACGTAAGGGTGCGAAATATCGCAGAAGAGCTTGCCCGCCGAATACCGGCCACTCTTGACGCAGTCGTCGAAATACGGCGAATAGCCCGCGAGCGACAGCAGGTGTGCGAAGGTGGACTGGACCACGGCATCGGTGGAATAACCGGCGGCATTGCGTACCGGAATTCCCCGTGCCGCTGCGGCTTCCAGGTCGATATTGTTCACCCCCGTGGCCGCTTCGCAGATCAAGCGCAGGCGCGGTGCGCGCTCCAGCAGAGCCGCATCCACGCGGACCTTGTTGACAATCAGCACCTCACAGTCCCCCACCCGCCCGAGCGCCTGCTCGTGGGTACTGGACGGCCAGGCGACCAGTTCGCCCAGGGCTGCGATCTCATCCAGCGGGGTATCCCCCAGCGTCGCCGCATCCAGAAAAACAATCTTCATCTTTTGTCCTTGTTTTTCCGGAAAGGGTCCTTTCCGGAAATATGAATGAAAGATAAAGTTTTTTGAAAAAAAATCAAAATATCGCTTGCGATATAAAAATATTGTATTACCTTTGTATCGCAAACGATATAAATAAAACGACAAAATAATAAAGGTATTATGAACAAAGCTAATTCCATTCAGATTCTGCAGGCCTACGCAACCGGCCTTGCCGCTCAGTCTCTCGCACACAAAGTACAGGGGAAAGTCTTCGCCGCCCAGGGTTACTCCAAACTCGGGGAGAAATATGCCGGGCACGCCACGGAAGAAATGGCGTGGGTGGACAAATTCATCGACCGAATCATCGCTCTTGGCGGAGAGGCCCAGGTCGAGGCCGCCCCTGCCCAGAAGATCTACACCGACCCCGTGGAGTTCATCAAAGCAGACCTGGAGGTCTCCCGCCGCGAGGTGCCCGTGCTTCAGCAGGTCACCCTGTCTCTCGCGGATGATTTCGCCACTTACGACCTGATGCGCGGCTACGCCCTCGACGAAGAGGAAGACTGGGCCTGGAGCGAGCAGCAGATTGAGCTGATCGGGAAGATCGGTTTGCAGAACTGGCTGGCGCAGCAACTTTAATCCAATTGTTTAACCGTTTGTATCCAAATTAATTATCATTATTATGGCTAGCATTTATGACTTTACCGCCCTGAACAACAAGG
This sequence comes from Bacteroidales bacterium, assembly GCA_017458145.1. Classification (GTDB taxonomy): domain Bacteria; phylum Bacteroidota; class Bacteroidia; order Bacteroidales; family UBA932; genus Cryptobacteroides. The sequence goes on from JAFTGA010000028.1 coordinate 11,746, forward strand.
GCCAGGAAGTAAACTTCGCCGACTTCAAGGGCAAAGTCCTGATGATTGTCAATACGGCTTCCAAATGCGGTTTCACCCCGCAGTACGACGGACTTGAAGCCCTTTACAAGAAATACAAGGAGCAGGGACTGGTCATCATCGGCTTCCCCTGCGACCAGTTCGCCCACCAGGAGCCCGGCTCCGATGCCGAGATCGCAGAATTCTGCCGCCTCAACCACGGTGTGACCTTCCCGCTGATGAGCAAGATCGAAGTCAACGGAGAGAACGCCCACCCGATCTACAAGTATCTCAAGAGCGAGACCAAGGGGCTGCTCGGCAGTGCGATCAAGTGGAACTTCACCAAGTTCCTGATTTCCCGCGACGGCACCAGGATCGAGCGTTTCGCTCCGATCGCCACCCCGGAATCCCTCGAAGACAAGATCAAAGCGCTGCTGTAGCAATGCACGAAGAGCTCAGACTGGAGAACCAGCTCTGCTTCCGCCTCTATGCGGCATCCCGGCTCATGACCCAAGCATATGGCCCGTTCCTCGCGAAACTGGGCATCACCTACCCTCAATACCTGGTGATGATGGTGCTCTGGGAGCAGGACGCACAGCCGGTGAACGATCTCGCAAAGCGCCTGCATCTGGAGACCAACACCGTCACCCCCCTCCTCCAGCGGATGGAAAAACAGGGGCTGGTCATCCGGAAGCGCGGAAAGGAAGACGGAAGGCAGGTGATCGTCTCCCTCACGGCCAAAGGCCGTCAGATGGAGGAAACGGCCGCCGATGTCCCCCGGGAAGTAGCCTCCAGGATGGTATGCTCGCGGCTCACGCCCGACACGGTCCCCGAGCTCTTCGCCACGCTGGACGAGTTGATCCGGACGCTGGAGTAGCGGCAGAAGGATCCAAGTTTTACGATAACCTGCGCTCAACCGCGCAGGTTTTTTATTATTTTTGTGCTCTATGTCAGAAGAACTCAACCTCGTGCGCGACCTGGCGATCATCCTCGTGTCCGCCGGCGCCTTTACCATCATATCCAAGGCCCTCAAGCAGCCGCTCATCCTGGGCTACATCATCGCCGGTTTCCTGGTCGGCCCGCATATTTCGTGGTTTCCCGGGATCACCAGCGAGGAGACAGTCCACCAGTGGTCGGAGATCGGCATCATCTTCCTGATGTTCGGCCTGGGCCTGGAGTTCAGTTTCAAGAACCTGCTCAAGGTAGGCAGCAGTGCGCTCGTCACGGCCGGGAGCAAGTTCGTGGGCGTGTTCGTGCTCGGCTTCGTCACGGGGCAGGCGATGGGCTGGACGGCAATGGAGAGCGTCTTCCTCGGCGGCCTGCTCTCGATGTCCTCCACGATGGTGGTGCTCAAGTCCTACGACGATCTGGGGCTCAAGGACAAGCCCTGGGCCGGGATGGTCTTCGGCACGCTCGTGGTGGAGGACCTGATCGCCATCCTGCTGATGGTGCTCCTTTCCACCATGGCCGTATCCAACCGCTTCGCCGGCGGTGAAATGCTTTTCAACCTCGCCAAACTGGCCTTTTTCCTGATTCTCTGGTTCCTGGTGGGCATCTATGTAATCCCGACGCTGCTCAAGAAGGCGCACCGCTACCTCAGCGACGAGATCCTGCTGGTGGTCAGCATCGGACTGTGTTTCGGAATGGTTGCACTGGCGGAAGGCGTGGGTTTCTCCTCCGCGCTCGGTGCCTTCGTGATGGGGTCCATCCTGGCCGAAACCATCGAGAGCGAGCACATCGAGCATCTGGTCCGTCCGATCAAAGACCTGTTCGGCGCCGTCTTCTTCGTGTCCGTCGGCATGATGGTCGCCCCCGCCGTAATTGCGGAGCACTGGCTGACCATCCTCATCATCACGCTCATCGTCATCCTGAGCCACATCCTCTTCGCCGGCGCCGGCATCCTGATGACGGGCGGCGGACTGGAGAACGCCGTCCACACCGGCTTCAGCCTCGCCCAGCTCGGTGAATTCGGATTCATCATCGCCGGCGTGGGCGTCAGCCTCGGCGTGATGCGCGACTTCATCTATCCCGTCATCATCGCCGTGTCCGTGGTCACGACCTTCACCACGCCCTATATGATCAAGCTGGCGGCGCCCGCGCATGCCTGGCTGCTCCGCACGCTTCCCGACCGCTGGATTGCGCGCCTGGCCGCACCGGAGCAGAACACCCGTACCACCACCGCCGAACAGAGCGAGTGGAAGAAACTGCTCAAGGCGTACTTCCTGCGCATCATCCTCTACGGCGTCATCCTGATTGCCATCATGATCGGATCCAAGCAGTTCCTGGAGCCGTTCGCCGCACAGCTTTTCCCGCATTGGAGCCCCTTCCTGCTGAATTTGACCGTCGTGGTCGTGACGCTGCTGGTGATGTCGCCCTTCCTCTATGGATTCGCCATCAGTTCCGGCTCCATCAACGCTTCCGCCGCCAAACTCCTGCAGGAGAAGAACGGCAACAAATGGCCGATCGCCGGCTTGGTCCTTACCCGGACCTTCCTTGCCATCTCGATGATCCTCAGCGTGATTGCCAGCCATTTCCACCTGGCAGGCTGGGCCATCATACTCATCATCCTCGGCGGCGTGGTCTTCATCCTGACCGCCCGCCGTACGATGCACCGTTACTCGGCCCTGGAGCAGCGCTTCCTGTCCAATTTCAACGAGAAGGAAGAAATCGAACGCCGGCGCCGCCCGGTGACCACGTCCGTCAAGGACAAGATGTCCGGCTACGACGTCCACCTGGAGATGCTGGAGGTCTCCCCCGACTCCTCGCTGGCCGGCCGGCCGCTCAAGGAAATCCCTTTCCGGGCCGAGACGGGGGCCAACATCATCAAGATCGAGCGGGGCTCCCGGAGCCTGACCATCCCTTCGGGAGACGTGACCGTCTTTCCGCACGACCGGCTCCTCGCCGTGGGCACGACAGGGCAGATCGAGCGCCTGCGCACGATGCTCGCCGAGGCGTCCGTCCCGGCCAAGACGGCGCAGAATACCGAATTCGAAGTCATCCCGATCACGCTCAACGCGGATTCCTACCTGACCGGCCAGACGCTCCGCAACACCAACATGCGGGACTACCACTGCATGGTGATCAGCGTCCTGCACGGATCCGACTTCCATACCAACCCCAAACCCGACTACAAATTCGAAGCGGGCGACGTCGTCTGGATCGCCGGCGAGACCAGTTCGCTCGAATGGCTCGGCGGCAGCAAAGAATAGTTCCCATGCTTTCCCGGAAGACCCGTTACGCCGTCATGGCACTGAGTATTCTCGCCCGTGAATATGGACGAGTCACCGTTCCGATGAGCAGCATCGCCCGCGACCGGCACGTTCCCCTGCGCTTTCTGGAAGGGATTTTCCTGCAGTTACGCAACGCCGGACTGCTCGAGAGCGTGCGCGGCGTGGCCGGAGGCTATCGACTCGCCCGTCCCCCGCAGGAGATTTCCCTGCTGGATGTGATCCTGGCCCTGGGCGAAGACATGGAGTTGATCTCGTGCCTGGACATCTGCGGCCGTGCTTCCGAATGCGAATTCGGCCTTGACCGCAGCCAATGCCGCATCCGACCGCTCTTTGGCGAAATCCAGAAACAAATGCACGGCACCCTGCTTCGCCGGAGTCTCGCCGACCTCATCTGAACCCATTTGCAAAGTACACAAATTTAATGTAGATTTGCCATCCGAATCTACATCCGTCCAGTGTACTTTAGACCGATCCATACCGCCTTGCTCATTGCCGCCCTGCTTGTGGGCGCGTCGGGAGCGGTTTCCTGCAGGCAGGAAGCCTCCCGCAGGCAGAAAGGAGCAGCGCTGGACGGGAGCGTGTCCATCTCCGGGGCTTTCGCCCTCTATCCACTCGCGGTCCAATGGACCACGGACTTCGCCGAAAAGCATCCCGCGGCACGCGTGGACATTTCCGCAGGCGGCGCCGGCAAAGGGATGACTGACGTGCTGAACGGGATGGTGGATTTCGCGATGCTCTCGCGCGAACTTCACGATGAAGAGCGGCAGAAGGGTGCAGTGGACTTCGCCGTGGGCCGGGATGCGGTCATCCCCGTGTTGAGTTCCGCCAATCCCCTGCTCTCGCAGATCCTCGCCCACGGCATCACGGCCGGGGACGCCCGCAAGATCTGGGTCACGGGCGAATACACAACCTGGGGACAGCTCCTGGGAACGGAGGATGCGGCCCCGATCAATGTTTACACACGGTCTGATGCCTGCGGGGCGGCCCAGACCTTCGCCGCCTGGTTCGGTGCGACACAGGAAGATCTGGGCGGCACGGCCGTGTACGGCGACCCGGGAATCTCCAAGGCCGTGATCGGTGACTTCTACGGCATCGGCTTCAACAATATGGCGTATGCCTACGATTCGCAGGATCTGAGAGTACAGCCGGGCCTGGCTGTCCTGCCTATCGACATCGACGGCGACGGCGCCATCAGCGACGGCGAGGATTTCTACCAGACGCGACCGATGCTGGCCGCCGCCATCGAGGCGGACGGGTTCCCCGCTCCTCCGGCCCGCAATCTCTATCTGGTCAGCAAGGGTGCGCCGACAGACTCGACCATCGCCGCCTTCATCCGTTATGTCCTCACCGACGGACAGGATTTCAACGAGCCGAACGGATTCGTACGCATCTCGCGCCAGAGCACACGGCAATCGCTGCACCTGCTTCGGAGCGCACGACGCCAGAGTGCACACCGGCGGGACAGTACCGGCGACGCGCTGATGCTGCTGGCAGCCATCCTGTTCGGCCTGGCAGCCGTTGTCAGCGTGCAGTTCTTCCTGCCGGACCGCAACACACGGCGCGTTTACAAACAGCGCCTTTCGGGCGTACTGATGTTCGTCCTGACCCTGAGTTCGCTGCTGCTGTTGGCGGCGATGCTGGCGTGCCTGTGGATCAAGTCGGCTCCCATCTTCGAGCACAACTCCCTGCACGAGCTGCTCACCGGCACGCAGTGGAAGCCCTCACAGGGAAAATTCGGCTTCCAGCCCTTCATCCGCGGCACGCTCGCCGTGACGCTCATCGCCATCCTCATCGCCCTGCCGCTTTCGCTGCTCACGGCCATCTACCTGACCGAATATGCCCGCCCGATGCTGCGGCGCATCGTCAACCCGGCACTGGACATCCTGGCGGCCCTGCCGTCCGTCATCTATGGCGTCTGGGGAATCCTGACGCTGATTCCCCGTTTCGGCTACTCGCTGCTCACCGCTTCGCTGGTGCTGGCCGTGATGGTGCTGCCGATCCTGATCAGCCTGTTCGCGGAAATTTTTTCCACCGTCTCGCAGGACCTGCGGGACGCCTCCACCTCGCTGGGCGCCACCCATTGGCAGACCACGCGCAAGGTGGTCGTTCGCAAGAGCCTCCCGGGCATCTTCGCAGCCGTCGTGCTGGCCCTGTCCAAGTGCGTTGGAGAGACGATCGCCGTGATGATGGTCTGTGGATGCCTTCCGCACGCCCCAGGCTCGTTGTTCGATCCTTTCCATACCCTGCCAGCCCTGATCGGCAACAACTACGGCGAGATGGCCTCCATCCCGCTCTATGAGTCCGCCATTATGTTCGCAGCGCTGCTGCTCCTGCTGATCGTACTGGCCTTCAACATCCTTTCCCGCGTGATTCTCTACCGGATCGAAAAGAACAATTCCTGATCTCTATGAACAAGAAATGGCAAGCCAAACATATTGAAGAATCCGTGATGCGTGCGCTGATGGTGCTCGCCTCCCTGCTGGTCGTGGGCGCAGTGCTGAGCATCATCTGGACCATCTTTGCGCACGGGATCAAGGCCCTCTCATGGGAGATGGTCTCGCGCGTGCCCGGCAAGAACTGGAACACCGCGCAGGACGGCGGCTTCCTCAATGCGATCCTCGGATCGCTGTGGGTCGTGCTGCCGGCAGCCGTGATCGGCGCCTGCATCAGTATCCCCGTGGTCTTCTATATGACGATGTACAAACGTCGCTCCAGCAAACTCTCCTACATCGCCAGGCTGGCTTTCGACATCCTCTACGGCATCCCGAGCATCGTCTACGGCGCCTTCGCTTTTATGGTGATGGTCTGGGTGGGAATGCGTGCCTCCACCCTGGGAGGCATCCTGGTGACTACCCTGCTGATCATCCCCATTATGGTCCGTTCCGGCGACGAGATCGCCAAGACCGTCCCGGACGAGATGGTGGACGCCGCCTATTCACTCGGCGCCACCAAATGGGAGACGCTCAAGGTCCTGCTGCGCCAGGTCCTGCCCGGGATGGTCACGGCCTTTCTGCTCGCCATCGGCAAGGCGATCGGCGACGCCGCGGCCGTGATGTTCACCGCCGGCTTCTCGGACAAGATGGCCGCATCCCTGTCCGATCCCACCGCCACGCTGCCGCTTGCTATCTTCAACTGGATCACGATGCCCGATCCTTTCCCCGACCGGGCCTATGCAGCTGCCCTGGTGCTGACCGTCATCGTTCTTCTCCTGAGCATCGGGAGCCGCCAACTCACCCGCCGGATGACCCGGCACAACCGTTAACCGCTTATGCAAGAGAAAAATCCATCCAGTTCGCTGGTTGTCGAAGGACTTGACGTACATATCGAGGGAGAGCACATCCTCAAGCACGTGGACATTACCTTCCCGGCCCATCGGATCACCTGCATCGTGGGGCCCTCCGGCTGCGGCAAAAGCACGCTCCTGCGCTCGCTGAACCGCCTGACAGAGAATGTCGATAATTTCCGGCTCTCGGGCCGGATCCTGATCGGCGGGCAGGACATCGTCCATGCACGCGATGCGGGGCTGATCGAGCTGCGGCGGCGCGTGGGCCTCGTCCCCCAGCGGCCCTGTCCCCTGCCGATGTCCATATATGACAACGTCGCCTACGGATGCCGCATCCACGGAATGCACCGCCGCAAGGGGGAGATGGCCGAGACCGTTGAGCGCTACCTGACCGAGGTCGGCCTCTGGGACGAGGTCAAGGACCGGCTCGGCAAGTCGGCCTACAAACTCTCCATCGGCCAGCAGCAGCGCCTCTGCCTTGCGCGAAGCCTGGCCGTAGAGCCGGAGTTCCTCCTGGCGGACGAAGCCACCAGCGCACTCGATCCCGTGTCCAGCAAGACCGTCGAGGACCTGTTCGTGCGCCTCAAGGAAAAATATACGATCATTATGGTCACTCACACCCTGCGGCAGGCGCGGCGCATCGCGGACAACGCCGTGTTCCTCTATCTGGGCGAAGTCATCGAAAGCGGCGACGCCGCACAGGTGTTCGGCAGCCCGCGCGAGGAACTGACCCGCAACTACCTGTCCGGAACCATCAGTTAAAATCGATCCATGAACCATCATCTCACCCATCTGAAGGAACTCGAAGCGGAGTCCATCCACATCCTGCGGGAAGTGGCCGCCCAGTTCGGGAAGCCCTGCATCCTCTTCTCGGGCGGCAAGGACTCGATCGTGTTGACCTACCTGGCCTGGAAAGCCTTCTATCCGGCGCGGATTCCCTTCCCGCTGGTCCATATCGACACGGGGCACAATTTCCCCGAGACGCTCACCTACCGCGACGCCCTGGCGGAGCGGCTGGGCGCCGATCTGGTGATCGGATCCGTCCAGCAGTCCATCGACGAGGGAAAAGTCCGCGAGGAGACGGGCTACAACGCCTCCCGCAACAAGTTGCAGACGACCACGCTCCTGGACACGCTCGCCGCCCACAAGTTCGACTGTGCATGCGGCGGGGCGCGCCGCGACGAAGAAAAGGCGCGCGCCAAGGAACGCATCTTTTCGCACCGCGACGAGTTCGGTCAGTGGAATCCCAGGAACCAGCGGCCCGAACTCTGGAACATTTATAACGCAAAGAAGGATGTCGGCGAGCACTTCCGCGCCTTCCCGATCAGCAACTGGACCGAGATGGACGTCTGGCAGTACATCTATCAGGAGGGCATCGAACTGCCCTCGCTCTACTATACCCACAAGCGCAGGTGTTTCCTGCGCGACGGACAGTGGCTCGCCGCTGACCCGCCCTTCATCCCGCGCCGCGCCGAAGAGGAGGTCGTCGAGCAGGAGGTACGCTGCCGGACCATCGGCGACGTGACCTGCACCGGACTCACCCTCTCCCACGCCCACTCTCTGGAAGACATCATTGACGAGATTGCGGCATCGCGCGTGACCGAGCGCGGCGGCAGGGCCGATGACAAGCGATCGGAGACCGCGATGGAAGACCGCAAGAAACAAGGCTATTTTTAGGTTATGCAGAATAAAGGATATCTCCATATGCAGCTGCTCCGCTTCACGACGGCGGGCAGCGTGGACGACGGCAAGAGCACTCTGATCGGGCGGCTGCTGTACGATTCCAAATCCATCTTCGAAGACCAGCTCGAAGCGGTCGAGGAGGCCTCCCGCAGCCGCGGCAACGAAGAGGTCAACCTGGCCCTGCTGACCGACGGCCTGCGGGCCGAGCGCGAACAGGGCATCACCATCGACGTGGCCTACCGCTATTTTGCCACGCCCCGGCGCAAGTTCATCATCGCCGATACCCCGGGCCACATCCAGTACACCCGCAATATGGTCACGGGCGCGAGCACGGCGGACCTCGCCGTGATCCTCGTGGACGCCCGCCACGGACTGATGGAACAGACGGCCCGGCACACCTGCATCGCTTCGCTGCTGGCCATTCCGGAGGTGGTCGTGGCCATCAACAAAATGGACCTGGCGGACTTCTCCGAGACAGTCTATGCGCAGATCTGTTCGGACTATGGCGGCATGCTCGCCCGCTTCGGCCTGCAGTTCCGCCACGTGACCTTCATTCCCATTTCCGCCAAGGACGGGGATAACGTCGTCACGCGCTCGGAGCGCACGCCCTGGTACAAAGGACCCGCGCTGCTGGAGTTCCTGGAAACGGTCGAACTGCCCGAAGAGGCGGCGGACCGGCTCCGCCTGCCGGTGCAGTATGTCATCCGGCCGATCTCGGGGCGTTTCCCGGATTTCCGGGGCTATGCCGGACTGATCGCCGAAGGCGCGCTGCATAAAGGAGACCGCGTGAAGGTTTATCCGTCGGAGACGGTCTCTACCGTCAAGGGCATCTATCTGGGCGACAAGGAGTTGGATAGTGCCGTCGCCGACCAGTCCGTCTGCATCACGCTCACGGACGACATGGACATCAGCCGGGGCGATGTGATCGTCTCACAGGAGGGCGTCCAGCCCGGCACGGGACAGGATTTCGCCGTGGATGTGTGCTGGCTGCGCAACAGTCCGCTCGTATGCGGGCAGCGCTATACCATCCGCCATGCCACCCAGGAAGTGGTAGGCATTGTCAAGCAGATCGAATACAAGGTGGACATCAACACCCAGGAGCGCCTCTACGAGGTGGAGCAGCTGACGATGAACGACATCGCCCGCGTACACCTGAAGACCGCCGCCCCGTTGGTCTGGGATCCCTACCGGGAGAACCGGATGATGGGCTCACTGATTTTTATCGATGCGTCCAACGACACCGTCGGAGCCGGAATGATCGCAGGAGAATACTGATATGACAAAAGAAGAAAAAATTGCGCTCGCAGCAGCAAAAAATGCTGAACTGCTCACGCTCGACCGAGAGGAAGGCACGCGTGCGGCCATCCGCTGGGCGCTCAGCACCTTCGGACGCTGCGCCGCCCTGTCCTCCAGCCTGAGCTACGAGGACCAGGCCGTCACTTACCTAATGGTCACCACCGACAGGGACAAGGCCCGGGTCTTTACCCTCGACACGGGGCGGCAGTTCGCGGAGAATTACGAACTGATCGACCGCACCGAGATGGCCCTCGGGATCCGGATCGAGGTGTTCTTCCCGGATTTCCGGAAAGTTCAGGAGATGGTCCGGGAACACGGCGTCAATCTCTTCTATGACAGCATCGGGTTGCGCCACCTATGCTGCAATGTCCGGAAGATCGAGCCGCTGAAACGGGCCCTGGAGGGTGTGGAAGTGTGGATCACGGGGTTGCGTCGCAGCCAGAGCGTCACGCGCGCGAATATGCAGATGGTTGAATACGATGCGGACGATGACGTCCTGAAACTCAATCCCCTGCTGCTCTGGTCCGAAGCGGAGGTCGAGGATTTCGTACACACGAATGCGATCCCTTACAACAAGCTCCACGACCGGGGATTCCCCAGCATCGGCTGTCAGCCGTGCACCCGCGCCGTAAAGCCCGGCGAGGACGTGCGCGCCGGACGCTGGTGGTGGGAAGATCCCGACAAGCGGGAATGCGGGCTGCACGCCCGCGGGTAACGGCCGTTACCGGAATTCTTCGGCAAAGAAGGCCGCCATCCGGTCCCGGATCTCGTAAAAGCGGGGCGTGAAGTCCCCGTCGTCGCCGATATGGAGCCGGTGACGCGGCTCCGTGCAGGGATGGTGCTCCGTCCGCAGGCCCAGGGCCGTGGCCCGTTCGTGAACGGCCAGCGTACCGAACATCTCGTCTGTGAACAGCCACACCGGCAGCTGGAAATGAAACTGCGCCGTCTGGAAGGGATACCCTCTCCCGTAAGGCATTACCGGATCGTCCGGCGACTGGAAGGACAGGATGGCTGCGTTCCCCTGCTCCAGTACATCCAGATCGTGCACGGATCCCCACAGGTTGGCAATGGCCCGGAACTGCGGACGGTCCTGCTCCGGGCGGAAGGCCAGGCGCAGCGCCGTCATCGCTCCGGCGCTCGTGCCCGCCGCGAAGAGGTGGCTCCGGTCAATGCGCAGATCGTCCCGCGCAAGCAGGTAATCCATCGCGGCGTCAGCATCTTCAAGCGCGCGCATCTCTGCAGCCAAAAGGTCCTTTCGTGTCGGCTGGAAGCCCAGACGGTAGTTGATCGAGACGGCCACATAGCCCAGCGAGGCGAAATATTCGCACCAGGCAGCCTGTCCCTTCTCCTCCTTGTAGCCCACGAAGAAAGACCCTCCGTGCATCATCAGCAGCAGGGGCCGCGGACCGTCGCCGGCATCGGCGGGCTTGTAGATATCCAGATTCAGGTCCAGCAGACGCGTGTGCCGGAGCTCCGGCAGGAGCCGCCGGACGGTCCCTTTCTCCCCCACCGGAGCATGGGTCCAATACCCCTCCGCCTGCGCATAGACCACATCCCGCTCCACTTCCACGGCATATTGCGGCGTTGTAAAGGGCAGGACGGCAAGCAGGGACACAAGGGCACTCATCAGGAACGGCATCTTGGAAAGATTTTCACAAAGATACAAAAAAGGGTGGATGAGCAAAAGTCATCCTTTTTTCGTATTTTTGGAGGACAAAAAAAACGACCATGAAGACAAACCGCCTTTGGCTTTTCTCCGCCGTACTGCTGCTCGCCAGCCTTTCCGGCCTGTTGACAGGCTGCAACAAAGAGAGCGCAAAGCTTTCCCCCACCGAAGACAGCAGCCAGTTCGTCACGCTGACCGACGCCGTGCCCGACGCCATCCTCGAAATCCGGTATTTCGGCACCTACAACTTCGTAGGCGCGCGGATAGACGGGTACCTGGAGCCCACGGCGCTTCTCACCCGCAAGGCCGCGGAGGCGCTGCGTTCCGTGAGTGATGACGTGATTGCCCAGGGCTACCGCCTCAAAATCTACGATGCCTACCGCCCCCAGAAAGGCGTGGACCACTTCGTGCGCTGGGCGGCCGACCTCACGGACACCCGGATGAAACCCTATTTCTACCCCGATCTGGACAAGAGCGTGCTTTTCGAGCAGGAATATATCATGGCCAAAAGCGGCCACACGCGCGGTTCCACCGTCGATCTGACGCTCTTCGACATGGCGCTGGAGAAGGAAGTCGACATGGGCGGGACCTTCGACTGGTTCGGACCGGAGAGCCACCCGGACTTCTGCGGCAATCCCGACACCGGCGAGTACACGGGCGACAACAGCAAGAGCCCGGCCGGCCGCAGCATCACCGCCACGCAGTTTGCCAACCGCATGATCCTGCGCAGCGCCATGCTCCGCCACGGCTTCAAGCCGCTGGACACAGAATGGTGGCATTTCACGCTCAAGGAAGAGCCTTTCCCCGACACCTACTTCACCTTCCCCGTCCAGCAGCTCGGCCAGTAAACAGGGCCTTTACTCCTTGATTTTGGCCTGAGAGATGTTGATGATGAAGTCTCCGATCTTCTCAAGTTCGGAGACGATGTCTATGTAGAAGACCCCCGTCTGATAGTTATAGTCCGGGTTCTCCTCGATATTGACGATATGCTCCTCCCGCAGGGTATTGCGGCACTGGTTGATGTGGTCCTCGGCGTGCTCCGCATTGGAAATGTCCGTGAGCGTTGCGTATGGGGCATTGAGGTTCTCCATCATCGCCCGGTATGCTTCATCCACCGTGTCAAGCATGCGGTTCAGCCGCGAGATCAGCGCATCGTCGAAGAATTTGCCGTGCGTACGGGCACGCTGGAGCATCCGGGAAATGCTCTCGCCGGAATCTCCCAGGCTCTCCATCTCCCCGATGATCTTGTACATCCCCTTGATGCGCATCGAAGAACGCTCGGAAAGGTCATCGCGCGACACTTCATTGAGATAAGAAGCGATCTCGCGTTCGATATTGTCCGTGATCTCCTCATATTTGACAAGTTTGGAGCGCGCCGCCTCGAAACGTTCGGCATCCTTCTCGTTGATGGCCTCCCGGATGTATCCGAAGCCCTTGTAGCAGATCCGGCCGAAATTGATGATCTCCTTGTTGGCCTCTTCCAGCGAGAGTTCAGCCGTGGAAAGCGGACCGCCGGAGATATAGCGCAGGCGGTACACTTCCTCTTCGCCCTCCCGGTTCGGGAAAATGGCCGTGACGAGCTTCTCGATATACGGGATGAACCAGACGAGGACCAGGACGTTCGTGACGTTGAACAGGGTATGCATCGTACAGACACTGTACAGCAGGGACGTGCTGATGGCCTCGGCGTTGGAGGCGTCCGTAAGATCCGCCGTATTGGGATCAGGCAAGCCGAACATGGAGACGATATTGCCCACCAGCTTGAGGAACAGCGGGAAAATGGCAAGCACCCAGCAGACGCCGAACAGGTTGAAGACGGTATGCGAGATGGCGGTGCGCTTGGCGGCCAGGTTACCCACCGAGGCGGCGATATTCGCGGCGATCGTGGTGCCGATGTTCTCTCCGAGAATCATCGCGGCGGCAAGCCGGAACGGAATGACACCCGTGGTGATGAGGATCATGATGATCGCCATCGTGGCGGCTGAGGACTGGAAACAGACGGTCAGCACGACGCTGATCAGCAGGAAGATGATCACGGACCAGCCGCCCAGTTCGGTCCAGCCCTGCACGAAACCGAGTTTCTCCGGGGTGATCAGCACCTGCGCCGTGGCGCGGAGCTGCGCGAACCCGATAAAGAAGAGGCAGAAGCCGATGACGATTTCTCCGATGTCCTTGAATCTCTGCTTTTTGTTGCTGCGCAGCAGGAACCCGATCAGGAAAAGCGGAAAGGCGAAGTCGGCCATATTGAAAGAGAAGCCGAATATCGCCATGATCCAGGAGGTGACCGTGGTGCCGATGTTGGCGCCCATGATGACACCGATGGCCTGGCCCAGGACAAGCAGTCCCGCGTTGACGAAACTGACGACGAGGATGGTCGTGGCGGTGGAGGACTGGATGGCCGCCGTGACTCCGATACCGGTCAGAATCTGCTTGAACGGATTGGAGGTCATCGAGGCGAGGAAAGAACGAAGTCCGTCGCCGGCTACTTTCTGAAGACCGCCGCTGAGGAGGCTGAGGCCGAAAAGGAAAAGGGTGACTGCACCGAGCAGCGTAAGAATCTGTAAAAACATCTGTCCTGCGGTAGGTTAGTACTGATTACAAAAATAACAATTCTTTCAAAAATACTAATACGAATCCCCGCCCGAATCAAAAAAAAGATGCTTACCGCAGTGTCAGCATCGCTTCGCAGGCGGAGAGAATGTCCTGGAACGTGGTCTCGAAGTCGCCGGTATACCACGGGTCCGCCACGTCGCGCGACAGACCGCAGTAGGACATCATCATATGGATTTTCTTCTGCGGATCCCCGGGTAGGATGCGCTCCAGCCAGCGCCGGTTGGACCGGTCCATCAGGATGATCCGGTCAAAGCGCCCGTAGTCCGCCGCCGTAATCTGCCGAGCACGCTTCTGCGTATCGAAGGGCACGCCGTGCTGTGTCAGGCAGCGTTTCGCAGGAGGATAGATGGGATTGCCGACCTCCTCGGCGGAGACGGCCGCGGACTCAATGTAATAGTCCTCCTCCATCCCGTGAGCGCGCACCAGCGCTTTGAGGATGAATTCAGCCATCGGCGAGCGGCAGATATTGCCGTGGCAGACGAACAGGATGCGCGTCATCGGCTATTCGGCGAGCAGGGCGGCCGCCAGGGCCTCCAGGGCCGGAAGATCGGATGCATGCATCCGGCTGCGCAGGGTGATCTTCTCCCCGACGAGCTGTACGTCCTTCATGGCAGTGAGCATTTCGGTCATCACGCGGCCGGCCGAGGGAGCCCAGCTGCCGTTCTCGATCACGGCGGCGCGGCGTTTCTGCCAGCCCTTGATCTGCAGGTGCCAGAGGAAATCGTGCATCGGCGGGAAGAGGCCGGCATCGTAGGACGAAGCGGCCACGACGAGCGTACCGTAACGGAATGCATCCTCCACCGCTTCGGCGACATCGCAGCGGCAGAGGTCCGTCACCACCACCTTCGGCGCACCCTGGGCGCGCAGAATCTCCGCCAAGCGCTCCGCTGCGGCGGCCGTGCCCCCGTGGATGGAGGCGTGGGCGATGAAGATACCCGGCGTCTCCACGCCGTAACTGCTCCAGATGCCGTAGAGGCGCAGGGCGTCGGCAAGCGTTTCGCGCAGCATGGGGCCGTGCAGCGGGCAGATGATCTCGGCCCCCAACGGGGCCACCTTGGCCAGGACGCGCTGCACCTGGGCGCCGTATTTCCCGCAGATATTGAAGTAGTAGCGGCGCGCCTCGCAGGCCCAGTCGGTCTGCGGCGTACACCACAGGCCGCCCGTCTGCTCCAGGGCGCCGAATTTGCCGAACGCATCGGCGCTGAAGAGCACCTTGTCCGTGCGGTCGAAACTCATCATCACCTCCGGCCAGTGGACCATCGGGGCCAGCAGGAACTGCAGCGTATGGGCGCCGAGTTCCAGCGTATCTCCCTCGCCGACGGCACGGGTACGGCCTTCCAGGCTTACGCCCTCGAAGAACTGGGGAAGCATCTTGAGCGCCGGGGCCGTGGCCACAAGCGTCAGCGAAGGATATTTCTCCAGCAGCGCAGCGGTGCAGGAGGAGTGGTCCGGCTCCATGTGATGCACGATCAGGTAGTCAGGCCGGCGCCCGTCGAGCACCCCTTCCAGGTTCTGCATCCATTCGGCAGCCGTGCGGTCGTCGCTCGTATCCAGGACGGCAATCTTCTTGTCCAGAATCACGTAGGAGTTGTAGGACATCCCCTCGGGGACGGTATATTGGTTTTCGAAAAGGTCCAGGTGGGCGTCATCTACGCCAATGTAGCGGATGTTGTCGCTGATGGGTCGGATCATAATGCTCTCTATTTTGATTTTCGCGCAAATTTACGATGTTTTTGCATTATCCGGAAATGTTTTTCATCCGGAGGCTACAATGTCAGACTGTGATCGATGCAGGAAGGGTACTCCTCCGGATAGTGCGTGACCATCACGAGGGTTTTGCCGGGAGCGCCGCAGATGCGGTCCAGAAGGCCTTTGACGCGGCGGCGCTGCTCCTCGTCCAGGCCGTGCAGCGGCTCATCGAGAATATACAGCGGCGGATCCTTGACGAAGGCCCGGGCCACCAGGCAAAGCCGCTGTTCCCCGCTGGACAGGCGCAGGAAAGGCCTGCCCACCAGATCCCCGATCCCGAAGGCCTCCATCCACAGCCTTGACTGAAGGTGCTGCTCCTCCGTCGGATGGCGGTAAAGCCCCTCGGTGTCGAACAGCCCGCTGGTCACGATGTCCAGCGCCGGAGCGTCCACCTGGAAGGCCCGGTGCAGTTCGGGGCTCACGAATCCGATGTTGCGCTTGATGTCCCAAATCGTCTCACCCGACCCGCGCGGCCGGCCGAACAGTTCGATGTCACAGGCGTATGCCCGGGGATTGTCCGCCGTGATCAGGCTCAGGAGCGTACTCTTGCCGCTGCCGTTGGAGCCGGTCAGCACCCAGTGCTCCCCTTCCCGGACCGTCCAGTCCAGGCGGTCCAGGATCACGCGGTCGCCATAGCGGATGGTCACGTCGCGCAGGCGGATGACGGCCGGAGGCAGGGTGGCCTCCAGATACGTTTCCCGCGGCTGTTTCTCCCCCGCCTTCCCACCCCGGACCGGGATGACGTGCGTGATGAAGGAAGGGATCTCGGACACGCGCGACAGCACCAGTACGAGCGTCGTGGTGCCGGTCAGGGACGAGAGCAGGCGGGTCAGCGAGGAGCGCGTCGCCGGATCCAGCCCGATGTAGGGGTTGTCGATCACCAGCGTGTGGGCACCGCCGAGCAGCGCACGGGTGAGCTGGAACTTGCGCAACTCGCCCGATGACAGGCTCACCAGATACTTGTCCAGCGAACTTTCCAGCCCGAAAAGGTCCGTCAGGTCTTCCAGGCGACGAAGCGCGGCGTCGGCATCGTTGCACGAGGCCGCCTCCTTGCGGAGCACCTCTCCGGCCGAAGGCGGATCACCCTCCAGAGTAAATAGATTCCAGCGCTGCTGCATAAAGAAATTGCGGTCGCCGTAGCTCCCGTACGAATCGCGGAACGTGATGTATTTTGCGCCGCAGCGCGCTGCGAAAGCCGCCGCCAGACGGCTTTTTCCGGAGCCATTGTCCCCCACCAGGGCGATCTGCTCGCCGGAAAGGATATTCAGGGTATCCGTCATCATTTCGCGAGGGTTTTATCGTAAATATCCTGGATGACCAGCCCGCAGAGCGTCATCCCGAAGATGGCGGTAATGTGCGCCAGCGAACCGTTGATCTGCGCCTTGTTGAAGAGGTCCGTCTCCACGGTGCCGTCCGCACCGCGGTTGGGCAGCACCTCCTCGTCGTACACGCAGCGGAATTTATGGCCGGGCCAGGTATGGTTCTGCTTGAACTTCTTGCGCAGGGCGGCTCCGAGCGGGCAACCCCGCACATTCCAGAATTCGGCCACGCGGACCTGCGTGGGATCGACCTTGAGCGCCGCGCCCATCGAGCAGAAGAAGACGGCCGGCGTACGCGTGGCGCGCAGGATCAGCTCCCCCTTGTCCTTGAGCGAGTCCACGGCGTCAAGGATATAGTCGTAATGTTCCAGGTCGAACCGGTCCGCGGTCTGGGCGGAAAAAATCTCCTGCAGCGCCGTGATCTCCGCCTCGGGATTGATCTCCAGAAGGCGTGCCTTGAGTGCCTCGACCTTGACCTGCCCGACCGTGCGCGGCGTTGCCATCAGCTGACGGTTCACATTGCTGATACTCACGCAGTCGGCATCCACGAGCGTCACGTGTTTCACGCCCGAGCGGACCAGCCCCTCGGCGCACCAGCTCCCGACCCCGCCGACGCCGAACAGGATGACTCGCGCCTCGCTGAGCGCGTCCATCACTTCGGGTCCCACCAGCCGGGCGGTGCGGTTGTAAATGGCTTTTTCGCTTTCGGAAATCATATCAGGGGTCAAAGATAGGTTTTTTGCCCGAAAAAGCTTATCTTTAAAGTCACATAAACGTTAGAATTATGAAGACACTTATCCATCCCGCGGCAGCGGCCCTGTTTCTTCTCTGCGCTGTCTGCCTGCCGTCCTGCAACAAGGACAATCCCGACGGCCCCAACCGGTCCAACCCTACCGAATTCACCCTGAAGGGATGCGACTTCGACATCACCGTCCTCGACCACGAACGGGGCTACGACCGTGACTCCGCCTACGTCTTCGAAGGCGTC
>JAFTGA010000029.1 GCA_017458145.1 Bacteroidales bacterium
ATCTGCACATCAAGACCTTCTATGGAACCACCAAGAACGCGGTCTATACGCAAATCTGGATAGCCGTTTGCGACTATCTTCTGCTCATCATTGCGAAGAAGCGGTATGGTCTGGTTCCAAGTCTTCATTCTATCTCTAACTCGATCGGACAGGTCCTCTTCCAGAGGGCTGATATCCGTGATCTTTATAATAAGCCGGCAGCTTCTGTAATTGTTCCGGAGGCGGGCTCTGTCGAGCAACTTATGTTATGGTAAAATTTCTCCGGACAGCAGTGCTTGCGTTAATGTAGTCATCGCTGCCCTCTTCCTTCTGCCTTTGCCATGAGACGCTCTCTACGGTCCAGCAGCAAACGTCCCCAGCGGTCAGGGAAAGAGTCCTTGACGAAACCGAATACGCTGTCTGTGCCACGAGGATGCTGCATCGAAGGTACATTTATGAGATCACCGCTGAGCAGAATGCCACCATACTGCTTCAGCCACTGGTGGTCATACTCAAAGACAAAATGGTCCTTGCCACGAACATGTTCATAGCCCAGTACTCCTACCACCTGGGGGAGCGAGATGAAGTCAAAGTCAGCGTATACCGTTATTGTTTTCATCGTCTTAATAGTTCTGCATCCTGCAGCTGGCGGCCCAGGGCGTCGTCGGCCGCCAGCAGAGTAAGGTCATTTTCCAGATTGAGCGCAAATAATACTCGCGCATAGATTCCTATGGAGACGGTGGGATCTCCGTGTTCCACTTTGGAGACAGTGAGCCGGGTAACCGTTGCCCTGTCTGCTATATCCTGCATGGACAGATGCCTGCGCTTACGCGCCAGCATAATCTGTTCGCCCATGATTTGCAGGTTCTGGCTCAATGTCCGAGGCATCGTTTTTCCGAATGTATTCTTTCCCATAATTGTTTCTTATTGGGCACAAAGATAGGCAAAAATGATTACTATAACAATCATTTACACTTGGGCATTGGCCTCAGTCCACCCAGATCTCATCGATGAAGATGAAGCCGGGGTTGCCGGCGCCCGGGTGCCAGGCGGGGATGGTGCCGATGTTCTTGGCGAAGACCTTGACATAGCGGGCCTGCACGTCCGCGGGGACCTCGCAGTCCCAGATCCGGACGGAGTAGTCCTGTTCGTCCATCGTGTTGTCCACGCGGGCGAGCGGCGAGAAGTGTTCCCCGTCGTCGGAGACGGAGAATTCGACGTAGCGCGGCATCCAGATCCAGGAACGCGCGTCCTGGCAGAAGCCGGCGCCGACCTGCGAGAGGTGCCGGACGGAGCGCAGGTCCACCACGGCCTCGAAATCGGTGTCCTGGTAACCCTGCCAGCCGCCGGTGCGCCAGTTGAGCCCGCCCCGGAAGCCGTCGATCAGCCCCTCCGGACCGCCGGCGGTGTATTGGCGGCTGTAGCGGGAGCTGATGTCGATGGCCCGGTCGCGGGCGATCTGGTGGACGGCGCAGCGGGTGGTGAAGCTGCGGCGCGCCCCGACCTGCGAATAGGCCTCCATCGTGCAGGGATCACTGACCGTGAAAGGCCCGTCGTAGCGCCGGAAGGCGTCCGCGCCGATGCGGTACCAGATCTCCCCCTCGCCGCTGAGCGCGACGGAGAGCGAGTCGGTGAAGATGTCGCTTTCCAGCTCGAATGCGGGGTTGGTGACAATCGTCCTGGGGATGCGGGTGATCATTTCATCCTTCAGGCCCGGGGTGACGGGATAGCGGCCGAGGGCCGACAGCACGTACCAGGCTGACATCTGTCCGCAGTCGTCGTTGCCGCAGAGGCCGTCGGGGGCGGAGGAATAAAGCGTCTCGAGGATCTGCTCTACGCGGGCCTGCCGCTTGTCGGGCCGTCCGGCGTAGTCATACAGGAAGGCCACGTGGTGGCTCGGTTCATTGCCCTGCGCGTACTGCCCGATGGTGCCGGTGATGTCGGCCTGCGTACGGCCGGTGTTGCCCTCCGGGGCGTCGAACATCGCGTCCAGACGCGCCTCCAGCGCCTCCGCGCCGCCCAGCGCATCCATCAGCCCCGCGATGTCCTGCGGCACGAACAGGCTGTACTGCCAGGAGTTGGCTTCGGTGTAGTTGTTGTTGACCTCGCGCGGGTCGAAGGGCGTGAACCAGCGGCCGTTGAGCCGGGCGCGCATAAAGCCCGTGGCCGGATCGAAGACATTGCGCCAGTACTGCGCGGAGGTCATATACCGCTCATAGACGTCCATCCGGCCGAGATACTTCGCCACCTGGGCGGTACACCAGTCGTCGTAGGCGTATTCGAGCGTCTTGGACACGCTCTCGTGTTCGTCGTCGGCGAGCACCAGGCCGTTCGCGCGGAAGCTGTCCAGTCCGAACTCCGGCCGCGTGGAAGAGGCGATCAGCGCCTCCAGCGCCTTTTCGACATCGAAATCCGTGAACCCGCGCGCGAGCGCGTCCGCAATGACCGGGGCGGCGTTGTAGCCGATCATGCAGTTGGTTTCGTAGCCGGAGAGTTCCCAGACGGGCAGTTTCCCGCATTCGTCGTAGATGGACAGGAAGGTCTTCAGGAAATCATAGCTCCGCTCCGGTTCGATCTCCCAGAGCAGCGGGTGCTCGCCGCGGAAGGTGTCCCACAGCGAGAGCACGGTGTAGCGCTCCCAGCCCTCGGCGCGGTGGACCCGGCGGTCCATGCCGCGGTATTCGCCGTTCGCGTCGGAATACAGCGAAGGGTGGATCCCCGTGTGGTAGAGGGCGGTGTAGAAGCGCCGCAGGTGCTCATCGTCGCTCCAGGGGCAGCGGAGCTTGCCCAGGTACTGCTCCCAGGCGGCCTGTGTCAGCGCGCGCTGGCCCTCGAAACTGGCCGGGTATTCGGCGAGCAGGTTCTGCCGGGCGTTCTCCTCCGACACGGAGGAAATCGCTACGCGCACCGTGACCGTCCGCGCGCTGCGCGGAAAGGTGAACACGGCCCGCTTGCCGTCGGCGGAGAGCCTGCAGCGGGCGTCGGCCGAGAATTCCATCCAGAAATAGACATCCTGCCCGCGCGCCCAGCTGTTGGAGCGCCGCCAGCCGCTGACGCCGCCCTTGAAGGGCGTGATGCGCCAGCCGTCCACGGGATCGCGGTGACTGAGATCGAGGGTGATCTGCGGCTTCACGCCGGCGGGGAAGGTGTATTCGTGTACGCCGACCCGCCGTCCGGCGGTCAGCCGCGCAAGCACCTGCGGGCCGTCCAGGAAGACTTCGTAATAGCCCGGGGCAGCCTTCTCGCGCTCGTGGGAGAAGGCGGACGGCTGCGTGCCGGGAAGCAGCAGGACGTCGCACCAGTCGTCACAGCCGGTGCCGCTCAGGTGCGTGTGCGAAAAGCCATAGATGACCGTGTCGCTGTAGTGGTAGCCGCTGCAGCCGTCCCAGTCGCCCGCGTCGGGGCGGGTGTCCGGGCTGAGCTGCACCATCCCGAAGGGGGCGACGGCGCCGGGGAAAGTATGGCCGTGGGCGTCCGTGCCCACGAAGGGATTGACGTAGGAAACCAGGGAGGCGAGGGCGGACAGCAGCAGGGTCAGCATAGCGTGAAGGGGTGATGGCTATTCCCCCGCGAATAGCGGGAAGATGTGATTGGGGACGTGCTCCCGGACCAGGACGGATTTCAGCTCCTCGACCTTGTCGGGGTAGTCGGCAATCACGTCATGCTCCTCGCCCGGATCCTCGTCCAGGTTGTAGAGTTCATAGTGGTCGGCCGGGGAGTTGATGCCGAGGCGGACCAGTTTCCAGGGGCCGATGCGGGCGGCCTGGCTGTTGCGCTCGGCGAACTCGAAGTACAGGAAGTCGTGCTCCGCCTGGTCCTGGCTGCGGCCTTCCAGCAGCGGCAGGAGGCTGATGCCGTCCATATCCGCCACCTGGGCATTGTGGTCCAGCACGGTGCGGAATGTGGGCATCATATCCCAGAAGGTGCACATGAAGTCGGACTCCGTCCCGGCGGCGACGTGGCCCGGCCAGGAGACGATCATCGGCACGCGGACGCCGCCCTCGTAGAGGTCGCGCTTGTAGCCGCGCCAGGGTCCGTTGGAGTCGAAGAAATCCGGATCGGCGCCGCCTTCCTGGTGGGGACCGTTGTCGCTGGCGAAGAGGATGATGGTGTTGTCATACACCCCCAGTTCCTTGAGTTTGTCCACGATCTCGCCCACGTACTTGTCCAGGCGCGAGACCATCGCGGCGAAGGTCGCGTGCGGCTCCGCGCAGGAGCCGTAGCCGCCGATGCGGAAGCGCGGGTGCCCCTGGTCCTGACCGGCCCACGGCGTCTCGTCGGGGAATTTTGCGCGGTATTTCCGGATGATCTCGTCCTCCGGGACGATCAGCTCGGCGTGCGGGATGGTGGTCGGATACCACATAAAGAACGGCTTGCCGTCCGCGACGGCCTGTTCGATGAATTCCAGCGACTTGCTGTGGATCAGGTCGCCGCTGTAGGTGCCCTGCCCGTAGGGGATTTCGGGGACATTGTCCTCCAGCAGGATCTTGGTGTCGTTCTCCCAGAGATGGTCCGGGTAGTAGCTGTGTGCGAGGGTCTGGCAGTTGTAGCCGAAGAACTCGTCCACGCCCATCGCCTTCGGGTTGCCCTCCGTGGTGATATAACCGAGGCCCCATTTGCCGAAGGCGCCGGTGCGGTAGCCCGCTTCGCGGAAATCGTGGAAGATGGTGCGGCTGCCCTCCGGGAGTTCCTGCTGGCCTTCCGGGATGCCGGGACGTCCCTTGGCGGGGAGGTTGCCGCGGATGGCGGTGTGGCCGCTGTGCGTGCCGGTG
The DNA here is from genome assembly GCA_017458145.1 of Bacteroidales bacterium. Classification (GTDB taxonomy): domain Bacteria; phylum Bacteroidota; class Bacteroidia; order Bacteroidales; family UBA932; genus Cryptobacteroides. Next base: position 4,752 of record JAFTGA010000029.1, read on the forward strand.
AGCAGGCAGGAGCGCGACGGGGCGCTGACGGCGGTGCCGGAGTAGCACTGGGTGAACCGGATGCCGGTGCCGGCGAGAGCGTCGATGTTGGGGGTCTCGATGAGCCGCTGTCCGTAGCAACCCAGATCGCCCCAGCCCAGGTCGTCGGCCAGGATGAACACGACGTTGGGACGCGGGGCCTCCTGTTTCTGGCCGCAGCCGGTCAATGCGCCGCCGGCGGCCACCAGGGCTCCTGCTTTCAAGAAGTTGTTGTTCATATACGGATGATTTTGGTTATTTGGATTCGAGGATTTTGGCGTGGGGATCCCGGGCCACGGCGGCTTTCCAGATCTCATTGTAGCCGCCGTATTCGAGTTTGTCGGGGAAGCCGGGTCCGTATTCCGTGTGCAGGAAGGAGCCGTCTTCGGCCTGGGCCTTGATGTTGCCGTCGATGAACTTGACAAGCAGCAGCTCCTCCAGCTTCGTCCAGGCAGCGAACTGGGCTTGGGCCGTCTCCACGCTGTATTTCGTCATCAGCCTGCGGGCCTTGCGGAGGCGCCCGCGTTCCACGAGCTGCGTCAGGCGGGCGTCCATCTCCGGGATGCCGCGCTCCAGCTGGTCGCGCTCGAAGCGGTCCGCCGCCTCACGGGCCACCGGCGCCATCCGGTCGTACATCTTGTAGCAGGCGTTCGCCACGCGGTTGCACATCCAGAACTGTGCAGTGGGGCTGTAGTGGAGGATGTCCCCGTTGCCCTCACGCAGGCACTCCGGCACGGCGGTCGAATTGGCATAGATCGGCGTCAGGTAGGAAGTGGCGGCGTCGTCGCAGCCGAACCAGATCAGGGCGCCGACCTCGTCGGGCAGCCATCCGCGCGCCTGGGCGACGAACCAGAAACCCGTCTGCTGCGTGGCGATGGCCCGCTCGTTGAGGTAGGTCTTCCCGTCCGCGCGGAAACTCATCGGACGCCAGCGGTACGGGAGTCCGTTGCCGCCCGCGCCGATGTCGGTGGTCATATCCATCGGGGTGCCCTCATAGTGGTCGCGCATCACGTCGGCCACGTCCTTGACGCTCACCTTGCCGGCGGGCTTGATCCAGAGGGGCATCTCCCCCTGCAGGTCATAGCCCATCGCGTAGTCCAGCCAGTCGTTCGCGGGGCGGGTGACCTCCCGGCCGCCCTCCTCATAGGTGAAGCTGCCCTTGCCCAGAATATTGAAGGCGCTCCAGGCGCGGGCGTCGCAGGCGCGGGCCCCGCCGAAGTCGAGCGGATTGTAAACGTCGCGGAAGCTGAATTCCTCGTCGCTCCCCGCATACCAGCCCTGCTCGCGGGCAAAACTGATCACGTCCGGGGCATAGAGGCAGTTCTCGGGATCGTCCAGCGGGAAACGCGTGATGCGGGCCTGGTTGGCGTGGGCGCAGATGTAGCCGTCGGGGATGCGGCGGGCCACCCACACGATGCCCCGGTTGGAGGCGCCCTTGCCCACGAGGTCCATCACCCACGCTTCCTGCGGGTCGGCGATGGAGAAGGATTCCCCTTCGGAAGGATAACCGTAGCGGCCAGCCAGGTCCACGATGGTCCGGATGGCCTCGCGGGCCGTGCGGGCGCGCTGCAGGGTGACATAGATCAGCGAGCCGTAGTCCATGATGCCCGCCGGATCGGCCTGCTCCTCGCGGCCACCCCAGGTGGTCTCGGCGATAATGAGCTGGTGCTCGTTCATGTTGCCGACCGTCTGCCAGGTGCGCTCCACCTGCGCGATGCTGCCCAGGGGCCTGCCGGTATCCCATTCGCGGATGGGGAGGAGGCTGCCCGCGCCGAAGCGCGCCGCGGGACGGAAATACAGCTCGCCGAAGAGCCCGTGGGAGTCGGCGGCATAGGAGATCAGGCTGGAGCCGTCGGCGCTGGCGCCTGGGGTCACGATGATGTTCGTACAGGCGTCCGTCCGCCCGGCTGCGAGCAGCGCGAGGGAGAGGATGGTGCACAGAAATTTTCTCATTTTATCTTTTATTTATAAATTTGCAGTTCAATGTCATTCCGGGCCTGATCCGGAAACAGGTTCATCGTCATTCCGGGCTTGACCCGGAAACTTATAAAGTATGAAGTACAAATCTATAAAAATTTTCGGGATTTGCGCCCTGTTGCTCCTGCCTTTCGCGGCGGCGGCCCAGCAGCAGGATCCCGATGCGGAAGAGATCAAGCAGCTGCGCGAAGTCATCGACAAGACCGTCGAGAACTACGAGTCCCTGCTGGACCTGGAGGTCTGGCAGTCGTTCTACCTGGACTCCATCCTGACCCACGACTATGATGCGATGCGTCTGGAGCTCAAAGGGTTGCGTGACGCGAAAGTGAGCAATTCCGATGCCTACATCCGCGTCCAGGACAAGTGGTCGGAGCAGATTTACAACTCCCTGCAGAAGGTGTTCAACGAAGAGCAGTGGGCCAAGTATCTCAAGACCGGTGCCGCCCGGGACAAGAAAAACCGCGACAAGCGCGCGGCCAAACGCAATTAACATCATTTGCAAGCAAATAGTCATTCCGGGCTGGCCCCGGAATCTAATGAAATGAAAAGAGAAGATATCGACAGAGTCCTTGCGGAGTTGAAGGAACTCCAGTGCAAGACGCAGAAGGAAGTCGAGGAGGCGCGGGTGCGCTTCCTCGGCAAGAAAGGTGAGATCACGGCGCTCTTCGACGAGTTCCGCAACGTGGACAAGGAGATGAAGCGCGAGTTCGGCCGTACGCTCAACGAGCTCAAGAACGCTGCGCTCGAGACGATCGACCGCCTGCGCGAGACCGTGGCTGAAGAGGGCGGCAACGAGGGCCCGAAACAGGACCTCACGATGCCCGGGGATCCGCTCGAGCTGGGCTCCCGGCATCCCGTGTCCATTGTCCGCCAGCAGATTGTGGATATCTTCCGCAAGTTCGGCTACGACGTCGCCGAAGGCCCCGAAATCGAGGACGACTACCACGTCTTCGAGGCCCTGAACTTCCCGCCGAACCATCCGGCGCGCGATATGCAGGACACGTTCTTCGTCTCCACGGGCCATCCGAACCCGCTGCTGCTCCGCACGCACACGTCCAGCGTGCAGGTGCGCACGATGGAGCGGATGAAACCGCCCATCCGCGTGATCTGCCCGGGCCGCGTGTTCCGCAACGAAGCCATCAGCGCCCGGGCGCACTGCATCTTCCACCAGGTCGAGGGCCTCTACATTGACGAAGACGTGACCTTCGCCGACCTCAAGCAGGCCATCCTCCTGTTCGCCCGCGAGATGTTCGGTCCCGACACCCAGATCCGGATGCGGCCGTCCTTCTTCCCCTTCACCGAACCGTCCGCCGAGGTGGACGTCAGCTGCAACATCTGCCACGGCAAGGGCTGCAACATCTGCAAGGGGACCGGCTGGCTGGAGATCCTGGGCTGCGGAATGGTGGACCCCAACGTGCTGGAAGCCAGCGGGATCGACTCCAAGAAATACAGCGGCTTCGCCTTCGGTATGGGCCTGGAGCGCATTGCGATGCTCAAGTGGCGGGTCAACGACCTGCGGCACTACTTCGAGAACGACATGCGCTTCCTGCAGGAGTTCAACACCGCCGTCGAAGTTTAGAAATAAAGGGACCCGCGCCCGGACTTGACAGGGCGCGGGCCCTGTGTTCTTGAAACCACGTAAAAAACAAGAAAAAATGTCAAAAAAAGTTTTCACTCCCAGATTTCTGGTGATGGCGGTCACGCTCATCGTCTGCCTGATCACCTCCAATTTCTTCGTCCCGCGCCTCTGGCAGGTTGCCGGGCTTCCCCTGCAGCTTTCCGGCGCCGTCCTGCTGTTCCCCGTGTCCTACATCCTCAATGACTGTATCACGGAGGTGTATGGCTACCGCAAGGCCCGGATGGTCATCTGGCTGGCCTTCCTGCTCAGCCTGTTCGTGTCGCTGATGGCCCAGCTGGTCTGCTGGCTGCCGGCGCCGCTCCAGGAGAACAGCCGGCCCATCGCTGAGAGCTTCAATTCCCTGTTCGCGATGGTCCCCAAGACGGCCGTCACCTCGCTGGTCGCCTTCTTCTGCGGATCCACGGTCAATGCCTGGATCATGAGCCGGATGAAGGTCAGTTCGCAGGGCCGCGCCTTCGGCCTGCGCGCCATCCTCTCCTCGCTCGGCGGCGAGATCCTGGATTCCGCGATTTTTTTCCCGATCGTCTTCTGGGGTATCCTCTCCCTGCCCGAGGCTCTCAAGCTCGCGGCCCTGCAGGTCTGTGCCAAGATCCTCTACGAGATCATCGTACTGCCGTTTACGACCTGGTTCGTCGGCCACGTCAAGCGGGTGGAAGAAATTGATACCTTCGACGAGAATATCTCTTACAACCCTTTCAGAATCAAAGATATTTAAGATATGGACAGAAGTTCCGACGGCCTGCAGTCCCTGGGCCACCAGACCCCTTACAGCCAGAACTACGATCCCGGCGTGCTCGAGACGTTCGAGAACAAGCACCGGGACAACGATTACTGGGTGCGCTTCAACTGCCCCGAGTTCACGACCCTCTGCCCCATTACCGGGCAGCCGGATTTTGCGGAGATCCGCATCAGCTACATCCCTGACGTGCGGATGGTGGAGAGCAAGAGCCTCAAGCTCTATCTCTTCAGTTTCCGCAGCCACGGCGACTTCCACGAGGATTGCGTGAACACGATCATGAAGGACCTGATCGCCTTGATGGATCCCAAGTACATCGAGGTCACAGGCTTCTTTACCCCGCGTGGCGGCATCTCCATCTATCCCTACGCCAATTACGGCCGTCCGGGCACGAAATACGAGGCCCTCGCGCAGCAGCGTTTCGCGGTCCACGAATAGACCCGGCGCTGTTTCGACGAGCGGAGTCTTCCAGACGGGCGGCCGGAAATTATTTTTCGGACAAGTTTGCCGAAAAACCAGTTTCCGCTCCGCTTTCCGCTCGTCGCGAAGAGTACCCGGATTGGATTCGTCGGGAATATTTAGTATCTTGCAGAACTAAAACTACTATCCTGTCATAATGAAGAATTATTTCGATCTCACGGGACGCGTCGCTGTCGTAACCGGCGCTTCCACCGGCCTGGGCCTGCAGATGGCCAAGGCTTTCGCCAGCCAGAGCGCCAACCTGGTGCTCCTCGCCCGCCGCATGAACCTCCTGGAAGAGAACGCCAAAGCCATCACCGCCGAGTTCGGCGTGGAGGTCCTGCCGTTCGCCTGCGACATCACCGACACGGAGAAAGTCAAGGCGGCCGTCGCCGCCACGATGGAGCGTTTCGGCCGCGTGGACATCCTGATGAACAACGCCGGCACGGGTGCCACCGGTCCCGCCGAGGAAATTACCGACGAGCAGTTCAAGAAGGAGATGGACATCGACCTGTTCGGCACCTTCAACTGCGCCCGGGAGTTCGGCAAGGAGATGATCAAGGCCGGCTACGGCCGCGTCATCAACATCGCGTCGATGTACGGCCTGGTGGGCAACCTCATCGTGGGATCCGCCCCGTATCACGCTGCCAAGGGCGGCGTGGTGAACCTGACGCGCGCCCTCGCCGCCGAGTGGGGCAAATACGGCATCACGGTCAACAGCATCTGCCCGGGCTACTTCTATACCGACCTGACGACCGCCACCCTGGATTCCGACTATTTCCAGGCCATCGCCAAGAACAGTATCCCGATGGCCCGCTACGGCAAGGAAGGAGAACTCGACACCTGCGCCCTCTTCCTCGCTTCTCCGGCATCCACCTACGTCAACGGCCAGAACATCGCCGTGGACGGCGGCTATACCTGCATATAGCAAGACCTGTCCGCCCCATCAGCCACCCGGCCGAATCGCGGGAGCGAAGCGGCCGGGTTGGCTGATTTTGGGCTTTTTTCGCTCAGGCGGCGGCCGGCCCGACGCGCGTCCGGCGCACGGACCGCCGCAATCAACAGAAAACGGGTAATAAAATAAAAGAATAAACGGACTAATAGTTATAAATAATAATTAATCGAATAAATTAAGCGGTTTTCTGATTTTTTACGGTTAAATATCAATTAGTTATAAAAACGTTTTTATTAATGAAATTTTTGACTATCTTTGTGCCTGTCAGTTCCCGGTCCACTTGGGGCGGATGACGGGAGCGCGGTTAGTCAGTAGTGTTTTTTGGTTAGAAGACCGTATGTTCGATTTGGACAACGTAAAGTCCTTCTATAAGGACTATGGGAAGCGTGTCGCTGCCGTCCGGCGTATGCTGGGACGGCCGCTGACGCTTTCTGAAAAGATTCTGTTTTCCCACGTGTACAATCCCGATGATCTCCGTCCACTGCGGCGCCTGGAGGATTTCGGTGAGTTCCGCCCCGATCGCGTGGCGATGCAGGATGCGACGGCGCAGATGGCTCTGCTGCAGTTCATGAGTACGGGGCGGGATGCCGTCAGCGTACCCGCGACTGTCCATTGCGACCACCTGGTCTGCGCCTGTAACGGGGCGGAGGAGGACCTGGCGGATGCGCAGCGCAGCAATGCCGAAGTCTATGATTTCCTGGCATCTGCTTCGGCCCGCTACGGGATCGGCTTCTGGAAGCCCGGTGCCGGGATCATCCATCAGATCGTGCTGGAAAATTATGCTTTCCCCGGCGGAATGTTGGTCGGCACGGATTCCCACACGCCCAATGCCGGCGGCATGGGGATGCTGGCCATCGGCGTGGGCGGCGCGGACGCCGTGGACGTGTTGACCGGGATGCCCTGGGAGTTGCGCCTGCCGCGTCTGATCGGCGTTCGCCTGACCGGCTCCCTCAAGGGCTGGGCCTCCCCCAAGGACGTGATCCTCAAGCTGGCGGGCCTGCTGACCGTCAAGGGCGGCACCAATGCCATTCTCGAATACTTCGGCCCCGGGACGGAGAACCTGTCCTGCACCGGCAAGGCTACGATCTGCAACATGGGCGCGGAGGTGGGCGCCACGAGCTCCATCTTCCCCTTTGGGGTCCACATTGCCGAGTATCTGATGGCCACCGGCCGTGCGGAGGTGGCCGCGATGGCCTCTTCCGTGAGCGAGGAACTCCGCGCCGACGATGCCGTGGTCATGCATCCGGAGAAATTCTACGACGAGGTGGTGCAGATCAACCTGTCTGAGCTGGAGCCTTATATCAACGGCCCCTTCACCCCGGATGCGGCTTGTCCCGTCAGCGGCATGAAGGACCGCCAGGCGCAGGAGCGTTTCCCGCACCGCGTGGAAGTGAGCCTGATCGGTTCCTGCACCAATTCCTCCTACCAGGACCTGGCCCGGGCGGCCTCTGTCGCACGCGGTGCCCTGGATGCCGGCCTGAAGCCGAAGGCGAAACTGATCGTCATTCCGGGCAGCGCGCAGATCCGCGCCACCGCCGAACGGGACGGCCTGCTGGACACGCTCCGCGAGGCCGGGGCCCTGGTGATGGCCAATGCCTGCGGCCCCTGCATCGGACAGTGGGAGCGGCAGACCGACGATCCGGTGCGCCGCAACTCCATCGTGACGAGTTTCAACCGGAATTTCTCGAAACGGGCGGACGGCAACCCCAATACGCACGCGTTCATCGCCTCGCCGGAGATGGCCGTGGCGCTCGCCTTCGCCGGCGTGCTGGACTACGATCCGCGGGTGGATACCGTGGACGGCGTGTGGCTTCAGGCTCCGCGCGGCAACGAGCTGCCGCCACGCGGCTTTGTGGGCGACACTTCCGGCTACGTGGCTCCGGCGCCCGGCAGCCCGGAACCGGTGATCCGTCCGGACAGCGCGCGCCTGCAGCGCCTGGTACCGTTCGCTCCCTGGGACGGCCGGGATTTCGAGGACCTGCCGCTGCTGATCAAGGTTAAGGGCAAGTGTACCACCGATCACATCTCGATGGCCGGCCCCTGGCTGAAGTTCCGCGGCCACCTGGAGAACATTTCCGACAACCTGCTGCTCGGCGCCGTGGATGCCTTCACCGGCAAATCCGGCCCCGTGGCCCCGCGTGCAAAAGAACTGCGCGACGCCGGCACAGGCAGCATCGTCGTGGCGGAAGACAACTATGGCGAGGGATCCAGCCGCGAGCATGCGGCGATGGAGCCCCGCTTCCTGGGGGTGCGCGCCGTGCTCGCCAAAAGTTTCGCGCGCATCCACGAGACCAATCTCAAGAAGCAGGGCGTCCTGGCCCTGACCTTCGCGGATCCGGCCGACTACGCCAGGGTGCGTGCCGAAGACCGGCTGGACGTCCGCTGCGCCGGCATGGCACCCGGACAGCCCGTTGCCGTGGTCCTGCACCATGCCGACGGCTCGCAGGAGAGCATCCTGGCGCGTCACAGTTACACTCCGCAGCAGATCGCCTGGTTCCGGGCGGGCTCTGCCCTCAATACCCTGTCGAAATGATCACGAAGACGATTCCCTACATCCCCGGCGACGGCGTGGGACCCGAGGTGACCACCGCGATGCGCCGCATCCTGGACGCCGCGGTCGCGAAGGCCTACGGTGGCGCCCGCAGACTCGAATGGATGGAACTCCCCGCCGGACAAAAAGCCTTCGATACCCTTGGCACCTGGCTTCCGGATGAGACTGTGCGGGCATTCCGGGACCACAAAATCGGCATCAAGGGGCCGCTCACGACTCCGGTGGGCGGAGGCATCCGCTCCCTCAACGTGGCCCTGCGCCAGGGGCTTGACCTCTATGTCTGCCTGCGCCCGGTGCGCTGGTTCCAGGGCGTCATCTCGCCGGTGAAGCATCCCGAGCGAGTGGATATGGTGATCTTCCGGGAGAACACCGAGGACATCTACGCCGGCATTGAATGGGAGGCCGGCACGCCCCAGGCGGAGAAATTCGGCCGTTTCCTGCGCGAGGAGATGGGTGTGGACAAGGTCCGCTTCCCGGAGAGTTCCTCCTACGGGGTGAAGCCCGTCTCGCGTGAGGGCACGCGCCGGCTCGTCCGCGCCGCCTGCCGCTATGCGCTCGACCACGGCCGCCCCTCCGTCACGCTGGTGCACAAGGGCAACATCATGAAATACACCGAAGGCGGCTTCAAGCGCTGGGGCTACGAGCTTGCGCAGGAAGAATTCGGGGCGGAGATCGCCTCGGGCCGCCTCGTTATCAAGGACTGCATCGCCGACGCCTTCCTGCAGAACGCCCTGCTCCGGCCGGAGGACTATTCGGTGATCGCCACGCTCAACCTCAACGGCGACTACATCTCCGATATGCTGGCCGCGCAGGTCGGCGGCATCGGGATCGCGCCGGGCGCCAACATCAATTACGACACCGGCGCCGCCCTGTTCGAGGCCACGCACGGTACGGCCCCGGACATTGCCGGACAGGACCTGGCGAACCCCTGTTCCAACCTGCTCTCCGGCGTGATGATGCTGGAGCACTTGGGTTGGAATGAAGCCGGAACGCTCATTACCGCCGCGCTGGAGCGATCCTTCTCGGCGGGCTTTGCCACGGCGGATCTCGCCCGCCTGATGCCGGACGGCAAGCCGCTTGGCACCGTCGCTTTCACGGACCATATCCTCTCGCTGCTATGACCACCAAGACCAAGAAGGAATATCTCATCTACAAGCTCTCCGACGAGATGAAGGGGAGCACGCGGATGGACGCCGCCCTGTTCAAGAAGCTGGACGTCAAGCGCGGCCTGCGCAACGAAGACGGCACCGGCGTGCTCGTCGGCCTGACGAACATCGGCAACGTCGTGGGTTACGAGCGCGCGGCGGACGGCAGCATCGTCCCGATCGAGGGGGAATTGTATTTCCGCGGCTACGAAGTCAAGGACCTGGTCCACGCCATCATGGCCGAGAAGCGTTTCGGCTACGAGGAGATCTGCTTCCTGCTGCTTTCCGGGCGCCTTCCGGACGCGGAGGAGCTGCAGTCCTTCAAGGACCTGATTTTCGAGAACATGCCCCTGGAGCAGAAGACCATCCTGCACATCATCGAGATGGAGGGGGACGACATCATGAACATCCTGGCACGCAGCGTGATGGAGTTCTATACCTTCGACGAGAATCCGGACGACGTGTCCCGTGACAACCTGATGCGCCAGAGCATCGAGCTGATCTCCAAGTTCCCGACCACCATCGCCTATGCGTTCAATATGTACCGGCACCACCACCATGGCCGCTCGCTGCACATCCGCGACGCGCAGCCGGGCTTGTCGCTGGCGGAGAATTTTCTCTACATGCTCAAGGGGGCCGACTACACGCCGCTGGACGCCCGCACGCTCGACTTGCTGCTGATCCTGCATTCCGAGCACGGCGGCGGCAACAATTCCACTTTCACGGTGCGCGTGACCTCCTCCACCGGCACGGACACCTTCTCGTCCATCGCCGCGGGCATCGGCTCGCTCAAGGGTCCCAAGCACGGCGGCGCCAACCTCAAGGTCTGCGACATGATCGCCTTCATGAAGGAGGAGATCGGCGACTGGAACGACGAGGAGGAGATCGCCTCCTGCGTACGCCGGCTGCTTGCCGGCGAGGCGTTCGACCGTTCCGGCCTGATCTACGGCATCGGCCATGCGGTCTATACGAAATCCGATCCGCGCGCCGTGCTGCTCAAGGAGATGGCCCGGGAGCTGGCCGTCGAGAAGGGGCGCCTGTCGGAATTCGAGTTCATGGAACTCATCGAGAAGGTGGCCATCGAGACGATCTACGCCGTCAAGGGGAAGGGCAAGACCCTCTGCGCCAACGTCGATTTCTATTCCGGCTTCGTCTATGACCTGATCGGCATCCCGCGCGAGATCTACACCCCGCTCTTCGCCATGGCGAGGATCGTGGGCTGGTGCGCCCACCGCAATGAGGAACTCAACTTCGAGGGCCGCCGCATCATCCGCCCCGCCTACCGCTGCGTCACCGACGCCCAGACTTATATCGCAATGAAGGACCGGTAGGAGATTCCGGGATTCGTTGTTCGTCATTCCGGGCTTGACCCGGAATCTCCTCCAAGACCGATATCCCCCTTCAAGCGCCGGATGGCACTGAGGGCGTCGCCGTCGGCTTCCTTGAGCAGGGTGACGAAGCGGCTGCCGATGATGCCGCCGCTGGCGTAGGAGCAGGCGGCATCGAAGGTCTGCTTGTTGCTGATGCCGAATCCGACCATGCGCGGGATGCGCAGGTGCATGTCTTCGATGCGTTGGAAGTAAGCCTGTTTCTGCGCGTCGAAGTTTTTTTGCGCGCCGGTCGTGGCGGCAGAGGAGACCATGTAGATGAAGCCGGAGGTGTTCCCGTCGATCAGGCGCACACGTTCCTCGGAAGTCTCCGGGGTGATCAGCATGATGAAACGCAGGCCATAGCGTTCGGCCACGCCTTTGTAGTTCTCCATATAGTCCTTGAAAGGCAGGTCCGGGATGATTATCCCGTCCACGCCCACCTCCACGCAGCGCCGGCAGAAGCGCTCGAAGCCGTAGCGGAACACCGGGTTGAGGTAGCCCATCAGGATGAGGGGGATGTCCACATCGGCGCGGATGCCGTCGAGTTGGGAGAAGAGTTTCTCCAGGGTCATCCCCCCGCGCAGGGCCTGCGCGGCGGCGTCCTGGATCACGGGGCCGTCTGCCATCGGGTCACTGAACGGGATGCCGATCTCGATCATGTCCACCCCTTCGCGGGCCAGGGTGCGGATCACGTCCGCCGTGCCGTCAGGCTTGGGCGCTCCGGCGCAGAAGTAGATGGAAAGCAGGCGCCTGGGATCGCTGCTGAAAAGTTGGTCTATGCGATTCATTGTCTTATCGTTGCAGATTTTCCATAAATATTTCCAATAATTCGGGGTCCTTGATGCCCGGGGCCGTCTCGAAACGGCTGTTGAGGTCGAATCCCGCGAGGAAGGGGTAGATGAAGTCGTGGAGAGTCGCCACCATATCCATGCCGATGCCTCCGCTCAGGATGAAGCGGGTCTTCTCCTCGTAGTCGTCCATGACGGACCAGTCGAAGCGCCGGCCGCTGCCGCCGTGGCCGGGAGTCTTGGTGTCGAACAGGAACAAATCACAGGCCCCTTCGTAGCCGACGACAGTGTTCCGCACGTCTTCGTCGGCGATGCCGAAAGCCTTGATGACGCGCAGCCCGTCCTGTTCGCGCAGCCGTGCGCAGAACTCGGGAGACTCGTTGCCGTGAAGCTGGACATACGTGAACCCGAAGGTCTCGTTGCGGCGGAGGATCTCCTCGCGGGTCGCGTCCACGAAAACGCCCACCCGGCCGGCTTTCCGGGGCAGATAAGTAGGGACCTCCCGCACGAATCTCGGTGATCCGGGCCAGAAGATGAAGCCGATCAGGTCCACGCCGAGGGCTTCGACGTCGCGGATGTTCTCTCCTTCGGTCATTCCGCAGACTTTGACGAGTTTGTTGTTGATCATAGGGCCTGGATGAATGCGGCCAGGGCGGCGCCCGGGTCGGGTTGTCTCATGAAATGTTCGCCCATCAGGAAACCGCGGTAGCCCGCGTCGCGCAGCGCCCGCACGGTCGCCGGGTCGCTGATCCCGCTCTCGGAAACGAATACCGGCGTGGCCGGCAGTCGTCCCGTGCCTGACAGACCGGGAGGCGTTCCCCCCGGACCCCCTGCGGCGCTTCGCTTCGACGGCCCCGCTGCGAGCGTTGGCGTTGTGAAGGGCGGAGCCGAAATTGGTTTTTCGGCAAATTTGTCCGGAAAATAATTTCGGTCCGTCTGCGAGGCAAGCAGCGGGGCCAGGTCAAATGAGGTCTGCACGTCCGTGACGAACGAGCCGAGGTGCCGGTTGTTCACGCCGACAACATCGACATCCGGAGTGATGTAGTCCAACTCGTCTGCGCTGTGGATTTCCAGCAGCACTTCCAGGCCGAGACGGCGGGCTTCGGCGGTCAGGGAAGCGCAGTCCGTCCGGCTCATGCACGCGGCGATGAGCAGCACGGCGTCCGCCCCCGCCTGGCGGGCTTCCACGAGCTGTACCGGGTCGATGATGAAGTCCTTGCGCAGGATGGGGATGTCCACGAGCGGGCGTACCCGCCGGATGAAGTCGAGGCTGCCGCCGAAATAGGATTCGTCGGTAAGGATGCTCAGCGCTGCAGCGCCTGCTGCCGCGTAGGCCGGTACGACCTGCTCCGGCACGGCCTCCGGGTGGATCCACCCTTTGGACGGGGATTTCCGCTTGAACTCCGCGATGATTCCGGTCTCCGAGACAAGCAAAGCTTGCCTCAGCGACCGCCTTTTCCCGAATCGCAGCTCCTGCCGCTTGGTCTCCAGAATTTTGTCGAGGATATCCATCGTACGCTAACTGTTGATTTGGACAAACTTCCGGAAAGCGGCAAGGGCCCGGCCGCTCTCCAGCGACTCGCGGCAGAGCGCGATCGATTCCTCCACCGAGAGATTGCGGTCGATCACCGAGATGCCGCAGGCGGCATTGGCGAGGATGACGGCGGTCTGGGCCTGGGAGGCCGTCCCTTCCAGCACGGCGTCGAAGATCCTTGCCGCCTCGGCCGCCGTGGCGCCGCCATAGATATCTTTCGGCTCCACATAGTTGAGGCCCAGGTCCTTGGGCGTGAAGACCTTCTCAAAGTGCGGGGTCACGAGCTTGAAGCCCGAGGTCAGCGAGATTTCGTCGTAGCCGTCGTAGCTGGTGACCACGCCCCAGTTGTCTCCGATCTTTTGGTGGGCCCGGACATAGAGCCGCTGCTGGGCCTGCGTAGCCGTGCCGTGCAAGGAATTCCGGGGCTGGCAGGGATTGACGAGCGGTCCCAGCAGGTTGAAGCAGGTGGGGACGCCCAGGGCGCGGCGCACGGGGCCGACGAACTTCATGCCGTAGGCGAAAAGCGGGGCGTGGAAATAGCAGATGCCGGCCTCGTCCAGCGAACGCCGGAGCACGCCCGGGTCGGCGCTGAACTTGACGCCGTGCTGCTCCAGGACGGTACTGGCACCGCTGACGGAGGTGCTCGCGCCGTTGCCGTGCTTGCTGACTTTGTAGCCGGCTCCGGCAATCACGAACGCTGCGCAGGTGGAGATGTTGAACGTGTTCTTGCCGTCGCCGCCCGTACCCACGATATCAAGCGTGTTGTAATCCGACAAGTCGATGTGCCGTCCGGTCTCGATCAGCCCGTCCCGGAAGCCGAGCAATTCATCCACGGTCACGCCACGGGCCTGGAGGGACATCAGCAGGGCGGCGATCTGGCAGTCGTTGTATTCCTGCCGGGTGATGCCGAGCAGAATGTCCCGGGTCTGGGAGCGGGAGAGGGATTCCCCCTCGATCAATTGTGCAAGATACTGTTTCATATAGATTTACGGTTATTAATGGTTCATCCAGTTGGAAATGATGCGGGCCCCGTCCGGGGTGAGTACGCTTTCGGGGTGGAACTGCAGGCCATGCACGTCCAGGCTGCGGTGGCGCAGGGCCATCACCTGCCCCTCAGGACTGACGGCGGTGCACACCAGGCAATCCGGCAGCGTGGCCGCATCGACCACCCAGGAGTGGTAACGCCCCACGGGAAATTCCGCCGGCATGCCGGCGAAGAGGTAGTCGTCCGCAACTACGCGGCAGGGGGTCTGCACGCCATGGAAGACCTGTTCCAGGTTGATGAGCGTACCACCGAAGACTTCCCCGATGGCCTGCTCGCCCAGACACACGCCCAGGATGGGCTTGCGTCCGGCGTAGTGCCGGATGACGTCGCACAGCAGGCCGGCTTCGGACGGAATGCCGGGACCCGGGGAGAGCAGGATCTTGTCGCAGTCCGCGATATCTTCGAGGGCGAAGCGGTCGTTGCGCAGGACGCGGATGTCTGCGCCCTGTTCCTTGACGAGGTGCACCAGATTGTAGGTGAACGAGTCGTAGTTGTCGATCAGTGTGATTCTCATTGGGTCGCTAAAATTGGGCGGCGAGCTCGATGGCTTTGCGGAGCGCGCCGAGTTTGTTGCTAACTTCCTGAAGCTCGTATTCCGGATCGCTCGCAGCGACGATGCCGCCGCCGGCCTGGAACCAGAGTTCTCCGCCGCGGCTGACGAACGAGCGGATGGTGATGGCCTGGTTGAGCGATCCGTCAAAGCCGATGCTTCCGACGCAGCCGCCGTACGCACCGCGGCTGTGGGGCTCCAGTTCCGAGATGATCTGCATGGCGCGGACCTTCGGGGCACCCGAGAGCGTCCCTGCAGGGAAGGTATCGATGAAGGCCCGGACCGGGTCTGCGCCTTCGTCAAGCACACCGCTGACGCGGCTGACCAGGTGGATCACGTGGGAGTAGTACTGCAATTCTTTGTAGAAATCCACCTGGACACCGTGGCAGTTGCGCGAGAGATCATTGCGCGCGAGGTCCACAAGCATGACATGTTCGGCATTCTCTTTGGGGTCGTCCCGCAGGAATTCCGCGCCTTTCGCGTCGGTGGCGTCATCGCCGGTGCGGCGGGTCGTGCCCGCGATGGGGTCGATAAAGGCGCGTCCGCCCTCGATGCGGCAATGGGTCTCGGGCGAGGATCCGAGGATGCGGTAACCGCCGAAGTCCATGTAGAACAGGTACGGCGACGGGTTGATGTTCCGCAGCGCGCGGTAGAGCTGGAAGTCGTCGCCCTCATAGCGCTGCACGAAACGGCGCGACAGTACAACCTGGAACACGTCGCCGCGGCGGCAGTGGGCGATGCCGCGGCGGATGTTCTCCCGGTGCTGCTCGTCCGTGAGCGGCGAGTTGACCGCGCCGACGGCGCGGAAATCGTACAGGTTGGCGGCGGCTCGACCCAGCAGGCGCTCGATGCGGGCGGACTCGGGACTGCCGCCTTCCGGGACCAGTTCGTGCAGGGTCAGACGGTTACGGAAATGGTCGAATTCGAGCGTGAAGCGGAACAGGATGTAGAGCAGGTCCGGAGCGTCGTTTTCTGCGCGCGTCTCGTCTTTGACGGGGATGTCCTCGAAATAGCGGACGGCGTTGAAGCTCGTGAATCCCCAGAGGGCGGCGTGCGGGCTGTCCAGTGCGAAGCGTGCCATAAAGTCCCGGACGAGGCGGTCGGCGGGGTAATCGCGGGAGATGGCATGCTCCTGCGCGGATCCGTCCGGGAGATGGCAGAAGCCGGTGCCGTGCGTGATGCCCGCCTCGGCGAACGGCTCCAGCGCGATGAAGGAGCGTGAATCCCGGCCGGTATGGTAATCGCTGCTCTCCATCAGGATGGAACGCGTGGAGGCGTCCCGCAGGCGCAGGTAGGCCGACACGGGGGTGTGCAGGTCGCCGGGCAGCGGCCGGCTGACGAGGGTATAGCGGAAGGGAGTGTTCATTTCTTGTAGTAGTTGAGGTAGGTTTCGATGTCCTTGTCGCCCCGTCCGGAGACGGTCAGTACGATGATGTCCTCGGGGCGGAACTGCATCTTGGACAGCGCCCCGAGTGCATGGGCGCTTTCCAGCGCCGGGATGATGCCTTCGAGGCGTGTGAGCTCGTAGGCGGCGGCCACGGCCTCGTCGTCGTTGACGGGAATGACGCGTGCGCGGCCCTGCGCCGCCAGGTTGGCGTGCATCGGGCCGATCCCTGGATAGTCCAGGCCGGCGCTGATGGAGTACGGCTCTTCGATCTGCCCGTCCGGACTCTGGATCACATAGCTCTTGGCGCCGTGCAGGATGCCCACCTGCCCGAGGGCGATGGTGGCGGCGGTCTTTCCGCTGTCCACGCCCAGACCGCCGGCCTCCGCGAGGACGATCTTCACGCGCGGGTCATCTATGTAATGATAGATGGTGCCGCCGGCGTTGGATCCGCCGCCCACGCAGGCCATCAGGTAATCCGGCCAGTCGCGTCCGGTCTGTT
This sequence comes from Bacteroidales bacterium, assembly GCA_017458145.1. Lineage (GTDB taxonomy): Bacteria > Bacteroidota > Bacteroidia > Bacteroidales > UBA932 > Cryptobacteroides. Next base: position 21,405 of record JAFTGA010000029.1, read on the forward strand.
CCAGCAACTGGACCCTGATCTCCTCGCTGATGACGGATTGCAGCCGCGCCACCATGTCCGGGTACGGATGCGGTCCCACCGTGGAGCCGATGATGTAAAACGTGTCGGCGGGGTGACAGCACCAGTCCCGGATGGCTTCATTGGTGGCGTCCTTGAGCGTCTTGTTGCCGGAGGTCACGGGCTTGACCGTGGCGCCGAGCATTTTCATCTTCTCCACGTTGACGTGCTGGCGCTGCACGTCGGTTTCGCCCATATAGACAATGCATTCCATGTCCATCAGGGCGCAGACGGTGGCCGTGGCCACGCCGTGCTGCCCCGCTCCCGTCTCTGCGATGATGCGCCGCTTGCCCATCCGGCGGGCCACCAGGATCTGTCCCACGGTGTTGTTGATCTTGTGGGCGCCGGTATGATTGAGGTCCTCGCGTTTGAGCCAGATCTGCGTGCCGTAGCGCTCCGATAGGCGCCGGGCACGGTAGAGCGGGCTCGGACGACCGACATAGTCGCGCAGCAGGGCGCGGTATTCCTGCTGGAAGTCTTCGCTTCCGATGATGGGAAGATAGGCCTGCTGCAGGTCCTCCACGCATTGGTGGAGGATTTCGGGGACGTAGGCGCCACCGAATTCGCCGTAATAACCTTCCCGGTCCACTAAATAACTATCCATATTCTTTTTTTGTTTGATTGTCTGTTGGCTGAAAAAGGGCCCTGTCGCATCGCGGCAGGGCCCTTCATATACCTTTATACTGTTCAGATACACATACGGAGCGTCAACCTCTTACGACTTCTGGGAGTTGTAACAGGCGCCACCACCAATATGCGCTCGCGTGATAATTCATACTTTCGCAAATGTATGAATTCCATTTGGAAATACAAGGAAAAAAAGCTCTTTTTTCGTAACTTTCGCTTCCAAAAAATCAATGGAAATGAAGAGACTCTCACTTGTCTTAGTTTTGGTTGCAATTGTTTTTTGCGCCGACGGCGGCTCCGCGTGGGCCCGGAAGAAACCCCTCGACCACAGTGTCTATGACGGCTGGCAGTCCGTCCGTGCCGTCCGGCTCTCTCCGGACGGGCGGCTGCTTTCTTACGAAGTCGTGCCCCAGGAGGGCGACGGCATCCTGTATGTGAAGAACCTGCAGAGCGGGGCGGAGCTCGCCGTGGAGCGCGGGACCGGCCTGAAATGGGCGCAGGATGCGTCCTGGGGACTCTTCACGGTCAAGGCTCCCTTCGCGGATGTGCGCCAGGCAAAAATTGACAAAAAGAAGAAGGAGGACCAGCCCAAGGACAGCCTGGCCCGGCTGGACCTGCGCACCCTGGCGTGGGAGATGGTCGGCGCCGACGGCACGGCGGACCTGGGCTACGACGCCGCGCCCTACCTGTTTGCCGCCCAGGAGGTCAAGGGCCGCAAGTCCAGGAGCCTGCTGGTATACAACACGGCTACGGGCAGCACGGACACGCTGAAGAACGTCTCGAAGTTCCTGGCGTCGAAGTCCGGAGACCGCCTGGCGGTCATCACCGCCAAGGAGGAGAAGGACTCGCTTTCGCGCAGCGCGGTGATCCTCTATGATTTCACGAAAGGGAGCATCGACACGCTCTCCAGCGGCCGCAAGACCTACGACAATATTCGCTTCAGCGCCGGCGGCGACCGGCTCCTCTTCACGGCCACCGACCAGGAAGAAAAGACGGACGGCACGCCCGCCCACGCCATTTTCCTGGCGCAGGAGAAGCTGTTGAAGAAGGCCACGCGCCGCGCCCCCGCCCAGACGCAGTGGAGCGCCTGCGAGCTGCTTGCCGCGGATGCTGCCGCGCTGCCGCAGGGCTGGATCGTAGCCGCATCGAGCCGGCCCGCCTTCTCCAACGCCGCTTCGCGCGTGGTGCTGGATCTGGCCGAATACGTCCCGGCCCGGGACACGACGGTCTATGACTTCGAGGCCGCCCAGCTGGACATCTGGGTTTGGGACAAGCAGACCGTCCCGCCGATGGACAAGGTGGCGCGCGGGCGGGCCCGCACCCGCAAGGCGGTGGTAAACCTGGACCGTCCGGGCGAACTCGTCGTCCTGTCGAAGAACCCGTCCGACCGGATCAATTTCTTCGCCGGCGCGGAGGCGGACTATGCCCTGTCTTCCGACAGCGAGGCCTATGCGATCGACAATATGTGGTCGGCGGATTCCCGCGCGGACATCTCCCTGGTAAGCCTGCGTGACGGCAGCCGCACGGTGCTTGCGGAAGGCGCCACCGGCTACCCGATGCCTTCGCTGTATGGCAAGTACCTTGCCTGGTTCAACACCCGGGACGGCAACTGGTACAGCTGGAACCTGGCGACGGGCGCGAGCATCAACCTGACCGGCGGCACCGGCGTGAACTTCTGGGACGAGGAGGATGACCACCCGATCCCGGGCTACACCCCCGTGGGCCGCGCCGTCTGGGCCGGAGAGGACGATGCCGTGCTGCTGACGGACCGCTACGATGTCTGGAAATTCCAGCCGGACGGCAGGAAGGCGGAGTGCCTGACCCGGGGGGCCGGGCGCCGCGACCGCGTGGAGTACCGCATCGTGCAGCTCGGACAGCCGAATGACCCCTATCTCTACCAGAACCTCAACACCCTACCCCTCAAGGGCGGCATCACCCTGTCCTCCTTCGACGTGCAGTCCAAGCGCAACGGCTACGCCACGGTGGACATCGCCCGGGGAGGCGAGCCGCAGGGCTTCCTCCGGGAGAATTCCTTCACGCAGCTGGTCAAGGCCGAGCGGTCTGACGTGATCGCCTACCTCAAGGGGGATTTCCGTCACCCGATGGATCTCTACACCGCCCGGGCCGACTGGTCCGGCGAGCAGAAGCTGACCGCCATCAATCCCCAGCAGGCGGACTACCGCTGGGGTGAGGTGCAGCTGGTCCATTGGGACGCCTATGACGGCACGCCGCTCGACGGGCTGCTCTTCACGCCGGACGATCTGGATCCCGGCCGGAAATATCCGATGATGATCTACTTCTACGAGAAGAATTCCGAGACGATGTATGACTACCGCGCCCCGGCGCCGAGCCGTTCGATCATCAACATCCCCTTCTACGTGAGCCGTGGCTACGTGGTCTTCGTCCCGGACATCGTCTACAAGGACGGCCACCCGGGCGAGAGCGCCTGGAACTGCATCTGCGCGGGCGCGGAGGCGATGTGCCGGCAGTTCTCCTTCATCGACAAATCGAAGATGGCCATCCAGGGCCAGAGCTGGGGCGGCTACCAGACCGCCTACCTGGTCACGCGCACCGATATGTTCGCCGCCGCGGGTGCGGGTGCGCCCGTCGGCAACATGACGAGTGCCTACGGTGGCATCCGCTGGGAGTCCGGCAGCAGCCGCATCGGCCAGTACGAGCACGGCCAGAGCCGCATCGGCAAGACGCTCTGGGAGGACGGCGGACTGGAGCTCTACATCGAGAACTCCCCGGTCTTCCACACGCCCAACGTAACCACGCCGGTGCTCATCATGCACAACGACGCGGACGGGGCCGTGCCCTGGTACCAGGGGATCGAGTTCTTCATGGGCCTGCGCCGCCTGGGCAAGCCGGCCTGGCTGCTGGAATACAACAACGAGGCGCACAACCTGCTGGAGCGGCGCAACTGCAAGGACCTGTCGGTCCGCCTGCAGCAGTTTTTCGACCACTATCTCCAGGGCGCCCCGGAGCCGGTGTGGATGAAAGAGGGAATCCCCTACGCCCGGAAAGGGAATTACTTCGCGACAGAGTACGCGAAGTAATGAAAAAACAGCGCTCCGGTCTTTCCGGGCGCTGTTTTTTTACAACGAATCGCCGAAGTCCTCGCGGAACTTCTTGACGAGCTCTTCCTGCCAGTAGCCGATTTCTTTCATCCGGCCGAAGAAGAAGCGCAGCACCTTGGGCTCGGACACCCACTGCAGGCCGCCGATGATCCCGCGGTTGTCCCACAGCCACTTCACGCGGTCGGCGCAGTACTTGACCTGGGAGAGCGTGAAGACGCGGCGCGGCATGGCGAGGCGCTGGAGCTCCAGTTCCGCGAAGCGCTCCGTGCCGTCCGGCTCGCGCTGTTCGCTGACGGTACCGCGCTCCATGCCGCGGATTCCGCCGGCGATATAGAGCGCGGCGCCCACCGCGGCGGCGGGGTACTGGTCGTGCGGGATGTCCGGAACGATCTCGGAGCAGTTGAGGTGGGCACCGAGGCCGCCGGCGGGCTTGATCACCGGCACGCCGTAGTCGTCCAGCTCCTTGACCAGGTAGGCGATGAACTCGGGGCCCTGGCTGATGTATTCCATGTCGAGGGACTCGTACAGGCCGACGGCCATGGCCTCCATCGAGCGGACTTCCATGCCGCCGTAGGTGAGGAAGCCCTCATAGAGCGGCACGAACTCCATCATTTCGTCGGTGAACTTCTTGTCGTGCGCCGTGATGATGCCGCCGCGGGAGAAGCCGAGCTTGCGGGCCGAGAAGTAAATGATATCGAAGCGGTCCGCCAGCACGTGATAGATCTCCTTGGTAGTCATGAACTTGCAGCGCGGCTCGCGGGTCTTCATGAAGTAGACGTTGTCCTGCAGCAGGGAGGCGTCGAGGACGCTCTTGACGCCGAACTCATGGCAGATGTCCGTCACGGCGAGCATGTTCTCCAGCGAGACCGGCTGGCCGCCGATCAGGTTGGTGCCCGCTTCCACGCGCACGAAGGCGACCTTCTCCGGACCGAGGTCCTTGATGGTCTTGCGCAGGAGTTTCAGGTCGAAGTTGCCCTTGAACGGATCGTCGCTCTGCGGCACGAGGCCTTTCTTGTCCACCAGCTCGATCACCTCGCCTCCCAGGCGGGTGATGTGGGCCTTGGTGGTGGTGAAGTGGAAGTTCATCAGGGTGTACATCCCCGGCTTCACGTAGGCCTCCGCGAGGATGTTCTCGGCCGCGCGGCCCTGGTGGGCGGGCAGCACGTTCTCCGTGCCGAAGACCTCCCTGACGGCGGCCTTGACGCGGTTGAAGGTCTCCGAGCCGGCATAGGAGTCGTCCGCAATGCTCATCGAGGCCACCTGCTCGTCGGACATGCCGTTCACGCCGGAGTCCGTGAGCATATCCATGTAAATGTCCTTGTTCTGGAGCAGGAAGGTGTTGTTGCCTGCCTCCTGGATGCGTTTGAGGCGTTCTTCTACGGGGAGAAGGGTAAGTTTCTGGACGACACGCACCTTGTGCATCTCGAGAGGGACCTGGTTATCAGGCTGATAGAATTTGACTGCCATAAGTCTATAGAATATGATGATATTTCTCGCAAACGGGAGACCAAGGTAGAAAAAACTTGGTATATTTGCAATTGTTATGTTAGGAACCCTAGTCAATACCGGGTGTATTATCGTCGGCTCCGTGGTGGGAAGCCTGCTCAAGAAAGGCCTCGGCGAGAAATATCAGAACGTCCTGTACAATGCGATGGGACTTGCTTCGCTGGCACTGGGCGCCAACACCTTCGTCCAGAATATGCCGAAGAGCGAGTTCCCGGTGCTCTTTATCATCAGCATCGCGCTCGGCGGCATTGCCGGCACGGCGCTTGACCTGGACGGCCGCACCCAGCGGCTGATCGCCCGGCGGGGTGGCGAAGGCCTCGCAAACGGACTCATCACCGCCACCCTCCTCTTCTGTGTCGGGACCTTCTCCATCGTCGGCCCCATCCTGAGCGCAACCACCGGCGACAACACCTTCCTCTACACCAACGCCACCCTCGACCTGGTGACTTCGATGGTCTTCGCCACCACCTACGGCATCGGCATCATCATCGCGGCCCCGATTCTCTTCTGCTGGCAGGGGATGTTCTGGCTGATCGGCAAGTTCGCCGCCTCCTCCCCGGTCGTTGAAGGCACGATGATCAATGAAATGGCCATCGTGGGCGGCCTGCTCATCATCTCGTCGGGCCTGTCGCTCCTGCAGCTCAAGGACTGCAAGACGCTGAACTATATCCCCGCCCTGCTCGTACCGGCCCTCTGGTTCCTGGTCAAGGGCGTTTTCGGGATTGCTTGATTCAATTCAATTCAGACCAAGATATGAAACGCTCAGTCATTCTCGCCCTGGCGCTGCTCATAGCCGTTTCCGGCGTGGCCCAGCCCAAACGGCAGCCCCGGGTCAGGCCCAATTACGATCTGGCATCGCAGTTCTCCGCGAAGCGCATCAACCAGATGGTCTTTTCGACCACCCTTCAGCCGAACTGGTTCCGCGATTCGGACAAGTTCTGGTATGAGTGGAAGACCCCGCAGGGCACGCAGTATTGGATCGTGGATCCCGAGACGGGCCGCAAGACGCCGGCTTTCGATATGGAGAAGCTCGCGATGGAGATCACCGTCATCGTGCGGGACCCTTTCGATGCGCAGCACCTTCCGATCGAGGCGCTCAGGCTCAAGGACGACAAGTACTTCCAGTTCGACATCCGGAGCACGCAGGAGGTCCCCGACACGCTGGCGGCCAAGCGCGCCGACCGGGAGCGGAAGGACGGAGACAAGGCGCCCAAAGGGCCCCGGGCGCCGAAGATGACCCGGAAGGTCTTCCACTTCCAGTATGAGATCGCGAGCGGAAAGCTGACCGAATACAAGCCCGAGAAGCGCGAATATCCGATGTGGGCAAGCGTCTCTCCGGACGGGGAGGTCGGCGTCTATGTCAAGAACGCCAACCTTTTCTGGATGGACCGCGAGAATATGAAAAAGGCCGTCGAGGACGACAAGGACTCCACCCTCGTGGAGCACCGCCTAACTTCCGACGGCATCCGCCAGTGGGGCTTCGGCGGCGACAATTATATGGGCGACACGGAGACGGACACCACCCGGCGCACGATGGCGCGCGGTCTCGTCTGGTCTCCGGACGGACGGCATTTCGTGGCGGTCAAGACCGATATGCGCGGCATCAAGGACTTCTGGGTGATCAATTCCCTGAGCCAGCCCCGCCCGACGCTCGAGACCTACAAGTACCAGATGCCGGGAGAGCCCGGTCCCGCGGAGGAGCTCTATGTGTTCTCGATGCCCGACGGCGGCCGCAAGCGCTATCAGGTCAACGCTTTCAAGGACCAGACCTTCGAGGTCGCCACGCGCCCGCGCACGCATCGCGAGACCTATGACAAATACCGTTCGCGCGTGTGGCTGGGCGACAACGACGGCTTCTATCTGACGCGCGGCTCCCGCGACCTGCACCGGATGGACGTGTGCCGCGTGGACCTCGCCTCCGATTCTACGAAGACGATCCTCACGGAGCGGATGAACACCTACATCGAGGACCGCCAGCTGCACCTGCTCGGCGGCGGCCGCCAGATCCTCCAGTGGTCCGAGCGCAACGGCTGGGCCAACCTGTATCTCTACAACGCCGACGGCACCCTGGTGCGCAACCTCACGGAAGGCGCCTGGCATGTCGACGACGTGATCGCGGTCAATGAAAAGGAGGGCTATGTGCTCTTTTCCGCCTGCGGCGTCAACAAGGACGAGAATCCGTACCAGATGCATATCTACCGCGTGGCCCTCTCGGGCGGACCGATCCGGCAGCTGGACATGGACGATATGAACGTGGCCGCCTCCGCGAGCGACGACGGCCGCTGGGTGGTCGGCAACTGCTCCCGCGTGGACTATGCGCCCGAGGCCTGGCTGATCGGCCGCGACGGCCGGCGCGTCCTGCTGGACAAGGCCGACCTGAGCCTGCTCTACGCCGCCGGATACAAGATGCCGGAGCGCTTCAAGGTCAAGGCGGCCGACGGCGTGACGGACCTGTACGGCGCCATGTACAAGCCGTTCGATTTCGACTCCACCAAGGTCTATCCGATCATCGATTACGTCTATCCCGGGCCGCAGGTGGAAGCCAACAACATCGCCTGGTCCAAGAGCATGGTCCGCACTGACCGACTGGCCCAGGTGGGCTTTATCGTGATCACGGTGGGCAACCGCGGCGGCCATCCGAACCGCTCCAAGTGGTATCACAACTATGGCTACGGCAACCTGCGCGACTATGGCCTGGAGGACCAGAAATATGCCATCCAGCAGCTGGCGGGCAGGTACGGTTTCATCGACGGCGGCCGCGTGGGCATCCACGGACACTCCGGCGGCGGCTTCATGTCCACGGCGGCCATCCTCAAGTATCCCGATTTCTTCAAGGCGGCCGTCTCCTGTGCCGGCAACCACGACAACCGCATCTACAACCGCTGGTGGAGCGAGACGCACCACGGCGTGACGGAGAAGGTGGCGCAGGGCGACACGACCTTCGTCTATCACATCGAGACCAATCCCGAGATCGCGGCCAACCTCAAGGGCCACCTGATGCTGGTCCACGGCGACATCGACAACAACGTCAATCCCGCCAATACGATCCGCGTGGTGAATGCCCTGATCCGGGCGGGCAAGCGCTTCGACCTGCTGATCCTGCCCGGACAGCGCCACGGCTTCGGCGACATGAACGAGTACTTCTTCTACCGCCTCGCCGACTACTTCTCCGAATGGCTGCTGGGCGAGAGCAAACGCGCCGAAGTGGACGTCCGGGAGCTGAACAACGACTGACAATTTGTCAGTGGCTCAACATTTGAGCGCGAAATCGTCGGTCCACTAAAGGGCCGGCGATTTTGATTTATGGAAAGCAAGTACGAATTTCTCAGCAAGTATGCTGTGGACCTCAACGAGGCCGCAGCCAAAGGTAAGCTCGACCCGGTCATCGGCCGCGACGAGGAAATCCGTCGCGTGCTGCAGATCCTGAGCCGGAGAACCAAGAACAACCCGATCCTGGTCGGAGAGCCGGGTGTCGGCAAGACCGCCATCTCGGAAGGAATCGCCGCCAAGATCGTCAACGGGCAGGTGCCCGAGAATCTGAAGAGCCGCAAGGTCTATTCCCTGGACATGGGGGCGCTGATTGCGGGCGCGAAGTACCAGGGAGAGTTCGAGGAGCGGCTGAAAGGGGTGGTCAAGGAAGTCGTCGACAGCGACGGCGAGATCATCCTGTTCATCGACGAAATCCACACGCTGGTGGGCGCAGGCCGCTCGTCAGGTGCGATGGATGCATCCAATATCCTCAAGCCCGCGCTCGCGCGCGGCGAACTGCGGACCATCGGTTCCACCACCCTGGACGAATACCAGAAGTACTTCGAGCAGGACAAGGCCCTGGAGCGCCGCTTCCAGAAGGTGATGGTGGACGAGCCGAGCCCGGCCGAGTCCATCGCCATCCTGCGCGGCCTGAAAGAGAAGTATGAGAACCATCACCGCGTGAGCATCGAGGACGACGCCCTGATTGCGGCCGTGAACCTCAGCCACCGCTACATCAACAACCGTTTCCTGCCCGACAAGGCCATCGACCTCGTGGACGAAGCTGCCTCCAAGCTGCGTCTGGAGATGAATTCCGTCCCGGAGCCGATCGACGTGCTGGACAGCCGGATCCGTCAGCTGGAGATAGAGAAGGAGGCCATCAAGCGCGAAGGTGTGAGCCTGAAGAGCGAGAAGATCGAAGAGGAGCTCAAGAACGCCAAGTCCGAGCGCGCCGCCCTGGCGAAGCGCTGGGACGAGGAGAAGGGTATCGTGACCGAACTCAACAATACCCGCCAGCAGATCGAGGACTACAAGCGCGAAGCGGCCATTGCCGAGCGCGGCGGAGACTATGGCAAGGTGGCCGAAATCCGCTACGGCAAGCTTGCCGCGGCCCAGAAGCGCATTGAGGATCTGACTGCGAAGCAGGCCGCCATCAAGGACCCGATCATCACCGAGGCCGTCACGCCCGAAGACATCGCGGAGGTCGTGGCCCGCTGGACCGGCATCCCCGTGAACCGGATGCTGGAGAGCGAGAAGGAGAAGCTGCTGCGGATGGAGACCGAGCTGCATAAGCGCGTCGTGGGGCAGGACAAGGCCATCGCGGCCGTGTCGGATGCCGTACGACGCAGCCGGGCGGGCCTGTCCAACGAGCACCGTCCCATCGGATCGTTCCTCTTCCTGGGCACCACCGGCGTGGGTAAGACCGAACTCGCCAAGGCGCTCGCGGAGTTCCTCTTCAACGACGAGACGATGATGACGCGCATCGATATGAGCGAATACCAGGAGAGCCATACCGTCAGCCGGCTGATCGGCGCCCCTCCGGGATACATCGGCTACGACGAAGGCGGACAGCTGACCGAAGCAGTGCGGCGCAAGCCCTACTCCGTGGTCCTGCTGGACGAGATCGAGAAGGCGCATCCGGATGTATTCAACATTCTGCTGCAGGTGCTTGACGACGGCCGCCTGACTGACAACAAAGGCCGCACGGTGGACTTCAAGAACACCATCCTCATCATGACCTCCAACCTCAAGGAGGAGGAACTGCGCCTGCGGATGCGGCCGGAGTTCCTGAACCGTATCGACGAGATCGTGGTCTTCGACGCCCTCACCCCGGAGAACATCCGCGAAATCGTGCGCATCCAGATGGAGATCCTGCGCCGCAAACTCGAGAACGAGAACGTGGCGCTGACCTTCACCCGCGCCTTTGAGGACGATATGGTCGAGAACGGTTACGACCCGGTGTACGGCGCCCGGCCGGTCAAGCGGCTGATCCAGCGGGAACTGGTCAACAAGCTGGCCCGCGAAATCCTCGAGGGCAAAATCCACAGGGATTCCGCCATCGAAGTCGATTGCGTGGAAGGGCAGACCGTGCTGCGCAACCGCTGATTACTTCTGGCAATAGCCGACCGTCTGGCCGAGCACGACCACAAGCGACTGGCGGAGACCGAGCGTCTCCGTCAGTTTTTTCTGGTCCCAGCCGCCGCGGGCGCGGCTGCCGATGCCGGCGTTGGCGCAGGCCAGATAAACATTCTGGGAGACATAGCCCACGTCCACGTAGGAGACGGTAGCGGCTCCGCCGCCGTCCGGGTTCTCACCCTTCGTCGTGTCGGTATCCGCAAAGAAGAGCAGGTCCAGGGCGGCACCCGCGGCTTCGCCCCGCCCGGTCAGGCTGCGGAAATCGCCTTCCTTGACGAGTTCGAGCGTATGGTCCTTGAAATTATAATAATAGGCACCGGTCTTGAAGAAGGCATACACTTCGATCTCCTGGCGGTTGGAGCCGGTCGGTGCCGTGCGCCTGCCGTCCTCGCGGTTCACGCCCACGGCGGCCCACAGGATGTTGGAGAGGTCCTGCAGGGGGATTTCCCTGTCCGTGAATCCGGAAGAGGATTTGCGCTCCTTGAGCGCCTGGAGCAGCGTCAGGCCTTCGCTGTAGGAGGGTTCGAGCAGGCGGATGACTTTGGGGGCCTTCTGGGCACAGGCGGTCAGGCTTATCAGCACGACGGCCAGCAGGATGGAGATACGTTTCATAGCAGCAAAGATAGCAAAAAAACACGTTCGGGACGCGCCGACGGCCTTTCGTGAGCCCCTGCGGGGACACAAAGCGAAAAAAGTGACAAAAAATTTTGGTGTTTCGAAAAATGTTCCTACCTTTGTGGTCCCAACGCTAAGCAATAAGGTTTTGCGGAAATAGCTCAGTTGGTAGAGCGCAACCTTGCCAAGGTTGAGGTCGCGGGTCCGAGCCCCGTTTTCCGCTCCAAAACAAACGACTGCCCTTGTGGCGGTCGTTTGTCGTTTTGCGGTATTTTGTTCCGGGACGGCGCGGTGTATTATTGTTATTATGGATAATAATGTTGATATTTGCAGAAGTATCCGTAAAACCAATTAATAACACCTTTCACCCTATGGACAGAAGAGAATTTATCAGGAAGGCGGGCTATGCAGCCGCCGGGATGGCCATTGGCACGACCGGACTGAGCGCCGCCAGCTACCGCAGGATCCAGGGAGCGAATGACCGGGTCAATGTCGCCGTTGTCGGCTACTCGGACCGCTTCAAGGGATCCCTTCTCCCGGCATTCCAGGCCAATTGCGAGAAGCAGAATTTCGACATCATCGGCGTGTCCGACCTTTGGCGGCTCCGCCGGGAGGAAGCCAAGTCCACGATGGAGACGCGCTTCGGCCACCAGATCCGGACCTACGTCAACAACGAGAAGATGTACGAAGACAAGGACATCGACGCCGTGATCATCTCGACGGCCGACTTCCAGCACGCCCTCCACACCGCCGAGGCCGCCGACAATGGCAAGGACGCCTATGTGGAGAAGCCGTTTGCCGAAACGATGGCGGACGCCCGCGTGGCGAAGGCCGCGATTGAGAAGGCCGGGACCATCGTGCAGATCGGCTCCCAGCGCCGCAGCGCTCCCAACTACCACGCCGCCAATGACTTCCTGCGTTCCGGCAAGTTCGGGGACATCGTGATGGTGGAGATGACGTGGAATGTCAATCAGCCCGGCCGCTGGCGCCGTCCCAACACCGTTCCCCTCCTGAAGGCCGAGGACACCGACTGGAAGCGCTATCTGATGAATCGTCCCTGGCAGGACTTCGATCCCCGGAAGTACCTGGAGTTCCGTCTGTTCTGGCCGTTCTCTTCCGGTATCCCCGGGCAGTGGATGGCCCACCAGATCGACACGGTGCACTGGTTCACCGGCTACAATTATCCGCGCAGCGTGGCGGCGAACGGCGGAATCTATCTCTGGAACGACGGCCGCACCAATTATGACACGATGACCGCCGTGCTGGACTATGGCCCGCAGGACAATCCTGCCAAGGGTTTCCAGGTCATCTACTCTTCCCGTTTCACCAACAGCGCCGGCGGCGTAAAGGAGATTTATTACTCCAACGGCGGCGAACTCAACCTCGACACCAATATGGTCACGCCCAACGGAGGCATGGCCGCCCGCGATGCCGCTGCCATGGGTATGCAGGAGAACAAACTTGACTCCTTCTCCCTCTCGCAGGCCGCCAAGGTCTCCACGGAGGCCAACACCGGCGGCGATCCGATGACGGTCGCCCACATGCTCAACTGGATGGAGTGCGTGCGGAGCCGCAAGCAGCCCAACGCCAACTACATGGCCGGCTACAACCACTCCATCGCCTGCATTATGGTCACGGCCGCCCTGCGTACTCACGAATTCACGGTCTTCGATCCTGCCACGCAGGAGGTGATGGCCGGAGGCAAACCTTTCCAATATTGATCGTATGAAACGGATTCTTTATTTCCTGCTGCCCGTATGCGCGCTGCTGGGTGCCTGCAAGGCGGAGAACGGGGCGGACGTGGTCTTCGTCCGGGATGACGCCGCCCGCAAGGTGGACGTCCGGATCGGCGGCTCGCTGTTCACCTCTTATATTTATCCCACCGACATGGAGAAGCAGGTGCTGTGGCCGATCCAGACCGCTTCCGGCCAGGAGATCACCCGGGGATATCCCCGGGCTCCCCGTGCTTTCGAAAGCACGGATCACCCGCACCATGTCGGCCTGTGGTTCAACTTCGGCGATGTCAACGGACTGGATTTCTGGAACAACTCCTTTGCGATTCCTGCCGAACGCAAGCCCTTCTACGGTTCCGTCGTCTTCGACCGGATCGTCTCGGCCGAAGGGAACCGGCTCGTCACGCTGGCCAACTGGGTGGACAACGACGGCAAGGTGCTGATGACCGAAGAGACAACCTTTACCTTCGCGGGCACGGCGGACGAGCGTTCCGTCGTGCGCTCCGCCCGTCTGACGGCCGTCGTGCCGGTCCTCTTCAAGGAGAACAAGGAAGGCATCCTTGGCCTGCGCGTGGACCGTGCATTCCAGCAGCCGTCCGACAAGCCCCAGCGCTACACGGACGCCAACGGGATCGTGACGGAAGTCGCCACGGTCAACAACGAGGGCGTCTGCGGCGAGTATGTCAACAGCCTGGGAGACAAGGGCGACGCCGTCTGGTCGAAACGGGCGGAGTGGACGATGCTCAACGGCACGAAGGAAGGGGACGAGATCTCGATCCTGATCATCGACTCCAGGGACAATCCCAACTATCCGGCCTGGTCCCACGCACGCGGCTACGGTCTGTTCGCCGTCAACAGCATGGGCGGCAAGGACTTCGACAGCACGCTGACGGAGCCGGTCGAACTCCGGCTGGAGCCGGGGGAGAGCGCCACCTTCTCCTACAAGCTCATCATCAAGAACGGCGGATTCCTGACCTCCGTCCAGGCCGACGAGCGCGCAAAGGCATTCAACCGGTAGTGCGGCCGCAGCTGCAATGAAAACGCCCGGGGCGATTGCCTCGGGCGTTTTCGCAGGTTCCGGATCAAATCCGGAATGACAGGGGGGATTATTCCGTCGGAGCGTCCTGCTGGATCGGGGCGGACGGGAAGGCGGGCTGGGCGTCTCCGGCGACGTTCTCGATCTGGTCGGTCACGTCGATGGCCGTGCCGTTGGTGCCGGTCATGAAGGAGGAGACGATGGAAATGACGAGGATGAAGGCCACGAGCCCCCAGGTGATCTTCTCAAGGATGTCGGCGGTCTGGCGGACACCGAAGGTCTGGTTGCCGGCCACGAAGTTGCTGGCCATACCCTCTCCCTTGCCGTTTTGGAGCAGCACCACGATGATGAGCAGGGCGGCGGCGATCACGATCAATACGGTCAAAATCACAAACAGTGCATTCATAATCAATTATCTTTTTTATTTATTTCCTCAATAAGGGCTGCAAAGTAAACACTTTTTTCCGGATATCGCAAACTTAGTTTCGAATAAATATCGACGGCTTCGTCCTGATAACCCTGTTCGAGATAGATTTTTGCAAGGGTCTCGGTGTAGAAATGTTCCGTATCCGCGGGGGGCTCCGCGGGCACTTCCGGCTGGTTCTGCCCGGCGGCGAACTTGGAGAAGATCGCGTCGCCATCCTGCCGGACATCCTCGTACTGCGACTGGGAGAAATAATCTCCACCGACCACGTAGATGCGGCGCTGCGGGGCGGCTTCCGGCTCTTGCTGGGGCATGATGGCTTCCATCAGGGCGCGGGCGTCCTTGTCCGAAAAGTCCACGGACCGGCCTTCTTGCAGCAGGTCGGCCAGCATTTCCCGCCGGCCCAGATGCAGGGCCGTCTCTGCGATCTGCGATTCCGACAGGGCGCCCAGGGCGGCCATCCTGCGGCAGAGTTCCATCCGGGCGCCTCCGTACCAGGGGTACAGGGCGATCACGCCGGAAAGCTCCTCGAGCGTGAGTTTGTGTATGTCGATCGGGTTTACCATTGGGCGACGGTGGCGTTGAAAATGTCTTCGATGATTTTCTCGATAATTTCTTCGCAGAGGGAATTCTCCACGGAATCGAGCGAGTTGGTGGAGTCGTAGTCGGCATAGCCGGAGAAGGTCTGGCCGTCGAAGTCGTCCTCCGGATGCTTGCGGTTGACGAAACTTACCTTCACCGTGACGGTAAGGCGGTTGCGGGCGGCCACTTCGTCGGCCGTAATGGCGGTCGGGGCCACGTTGTAGCCCGTGACCTCCCCGGTGATCTCCAGGTCTCCGTCCAGGTCCACCTGCTCGAGCCGGGTCGAACGGCGGAAGCGGGTGCGCAGCGCCTCGGTCAGGTCGTTGCTCAGGTTCGGGTTCACCTTGAGGGCCTTGTATTCGAAGTAGTTGATCGTGATGCTGTTGACGTCGCTGTCGATCGAGGTCCCCGTGAAGGAATAAATCCCGCAGGCACCGAGCGTGAGCACGGCGGCGGCCAGGCAGAATATGCGTGCGGCACGGGTCATATCTTCTTTCCTTTTTCTTTCCATTCGGCCAGCTTGCGGTAGATGGTGCGTTCGGAGATGCCCAGTTCGGCGGCGGCGGGCTTGACCTTGCCGCCGTGCTTGAGCAGGCTCCGCTCGATCAGGTCGTCGCCGGCCTTTCGGTAGGAGATGCCCTCGGATGCGGCATCCGGCTCGATCAACTGCTCTTCGGGTTCGCTTTCCGGGACCGGCACATAGTGCGGCAGGGCGGCCTGTCCGGCCGGGGCCTGGAATGCGCCGGTCTCCACGATGCTCTTGAGCCGGTCGACCTCCTGCTTGAGATCGAGGATGGCCTTGACGATGGCCTGCTTGTCGCTTTCGGACATCCCTCCGCCGGGCGCGGCGGGCCCGGTCGTGGCCGGGAGCATCGAGTCCTGCTCGTCCGGCAGGTAGCGCATCAGGGCGGCCGGGCCGATCTCCACGCGCTCGGATGAGGGCGTGACGGGGCGCGATTCGAGCGCCGTGACCGTCTCGGCGATGTTTTTGAGCTGGCGGATATTCCCGGGCCAGCGGTAGCCCGTCAGCAGGGAGATGGCGTCGTGGTTCAAGCTGACCTTGCAGAGGTTGTAGCGCTCGGAGAAGTCGGAAGTGAACTTGCGGAACAGCAGGTAGATGTCATCCTTGTTGCGCTCGCGCAGGGCGGGCATCTGGATCTGGATGCCGGTCAGCCGGTAGTACAGGTCTTCGCGGAACTTGCCCGTGGCCATGGCATACGAGAGGTTCACGTTGGTGGCGGCGATGATGCGCACGTCCGTCTTTTCCACCTTGGAAGAACCGACCTTCATGTACTCGCCGTTCTGCAGGACGCGCAGAAGCAGGGCCTGCGTCTCCTTGGGCAGTTCGCCGATCTCGTCCAGGAAGAGGGTGCCGCCGTTTGCCTCCTCGAAATAGCCCTTGCGCTCGCCGATGGCGCCGGTGAACGCGCCTTTCTCGTGGCCGAACAGCTCGGCGTTGATGGTGCCTTCCGGGATGGCGCCGCAGTTGACGGCCAGGTATTTGCCCGTCCGGCGGCGGCTGTTCTGGTGGATGATCTGCGGGATCGTCTCCTTGCCCACGCCGCTCTCGCCCGTGATCAGGACGGTCAGGTCCGTGGGAGCCACGGCCACGGCCGTCTCCAGGGCGCGGTTGAGCGCGGCGTCGTTCCCGATGATGTCGAATTTATTTTTGAGCCGTTGGAGTTCTTGCATGTCCATAGAGAGCAAAGTTAAGGATTTTCTTTTATATTTGTAAATTGATAATACCAAAACAGTATCCTGTTATGAAAAATAGTTTCTTCAAAGTCATTTTCCTTTGCGCCGCCGCCGTCGTGGCCGCCGCGTGTTCCAAATCCCGGGCCGAGCAGATGCAGCTGGCCGAGCGGGTCAGCATCGGCTGCAACCCCGAAGTCCTCGCGCTGGTCGGCGACAAGATTCCCGTCGAGCTGACGGTGACCTATCCTTCCGGCTATTTCCATCCCAAAGCCATGATGGACGTGACGCCCGTGCTGGTGTACGGCGGTCAGGAGCAGGAGGGCCCGACCTTCACCTACCAGGGCGAGAAGGTCCTGGACAACTTCAAAATCGTGCCGAGCTCCGGCGGGACCGTCCGCGAGCGCTTTTCCTTCGATTATGACGAAGGCGTAGAGCAGGCCTACCTCGAGCTGCGCGGCGTGGCCCGCTACAACGGCAAGGCCATCGCCATCCCGGCCGTCAAGGTGGCCGACGGCACCGTCCTGACCCAGCTGATGGCCAGCCCGCACGGCACCTACAGCTATAAGCAGGACGCCTACCAGGCCGTCATCCACGAGCAGACCGAGGGTCAGGTGATGTACGACTACAACTCCTCCACCATCAAGGGCAGCGAACTCCGCTCCTCCTCGATCAAGGAGCTGCAGGCGGCCCTGGCGGAGATCGCCTCCAACCCGCGCTATACGGTCAGGGGCACTTCCGTCGTGGCATACGCCTCCCCGGAAGGCGGGCAGGACTACAACGCCAAGCTCTCCGACCAGCGCGCCGCCTCCGCCCAGAAGGCCTGGAGCAAAGTCACGGGCGGCAAGGAGCCGGACAACCTGGAGGTGCGCAGCATCGGCCA
The DNA here is from genome assembly GCA_017458145.1 of Bacteroidales bacterium. GTDB lineage: Bacteria > Bacteroidota > Bacteroidia > Bacteroidales > UBA932 > Cryptobacteroides. The sequence goes on from JAFTGA010000029.1 coordinate 39,025, forward strand.
GGACTGGGAAGGCTTCAAGGAAGCTATCGAGAAGTCCGATCTCGAGGACAAGCACCTCATCCTCCGCGTCCTGTCGATGTACAGCGATCCGGCCGTGCGCGAGAGCGAGATCAAGAACATGTCCCAGGTCTATACCGAGATCAACAAAAATGTCTTCCCGGAGCTGCGGCGCGCCCGTTTCATCACGGAGGTGGACTACCAGAACTTCACCGACGAGGAGCTGCTGACCGTGTCCCGCCAGGCGATCGACGTGCTGGACGAGGAAGGTCTGCTGCGGGTGGCCTCCATTGCGGACAGCCCCGCACGCAAGGCGGAAATCTACCGGCAGGCGGTCTCCAAGTACGACTCCGACCGCGCGCGGTTCAATCTGGCCGCCCTCGCGCTGGATGACGAGCGTCCGGATGCAGCCGCCCGCGAACTGGCCGCCATCAAGACGCCGGATGCCGACGTGCTCAACGCCAGGGGCGTGGTCGAGTTGCAGCGCGGCGACCGTAAGGCGGCGGCCGAACTGTTCCGCAAGGCCGGCACGCCCGAAGCCAAGGCCAACCTGGGCCTGATCGAGCTGCTGGACGGCAACTACGCCGCCGCGGCCGACCAGCTGAAAGCGACCGGCGGGCTGAACGCCGCCGTGGCTGACATCCTGGCCGGAAGGCTCTCGGATGCCGAAGCCGCCCTCCAGGGCGACGGTGCGCAGGAGGAGTATCTGCGCGCCATCATCGCCGCCCGCCGGGGGAATGCCGCCGGGGTCAGGACCCACCTGGACGCCGTATCCCGGAAAGACCAGCGGCTTTACGAGCAATCCCGCCGGGATGTAGAGTTCGCGAAATTCAGGTAGTTAGCGTGCCCGGATTTTGTGATTTGCAAGATTTTGCGTATATTTGCAGCCCCCGAAAACCGGGGGCTTTTTATAACTTATTTATTAACAATTATTTATGCCAACAATTCAACAATTGGTTCGCAAAGGACGCGAGGTGATCGAAGTCAAATCGAAATCTCGTGCGTTGGATGCTTGCCCTCAGAAGCGTGGTGTCTGCCTGCGCGTCTACACGACGACGCCCAAGAAGCCGAACTCCGCTATGCGTAAAGTCGCGCGTGTTCGCCTGACGAACGCCAAAGAGGTCAATGCCTACATCCCGGGTGAGGGACACAACCTCCAGGAGCACTCCATCGTGCTCGTGCGTGGTGGCCGTGTCAAGGACCTCCCTGGTGTACGTTACCACATCCTCCGCGGTGCTTTGGATACTGCCGGCGTGGAAGGAAGGACCCAGTCCCGTTCCCTCTACGGCGCCAAGAGGCCGAAGTAATTGCCGAAGGATGGTTTTAATTCATTAATTTTTCACAACAATGAGAAAAGCAAAGCCTAAGAAGAGGATTCTACTTCCTGATCCGAAGTTCCACGACACCCAGGTTACCCGGTTCGTGAACAACCTTATGTTGCAGGGGAAGAAGAGTATCGCGTATTCTATTTTTTACGATGCCATTGACATGGTAGGCGAGAAGATGAAAGATTCTGACAAGGCTCCTCTGGATATTTGGAGGAAGGCGCTCGA